>JBGOTG010000118.1:0-8160 GCA_041476405.1 Candidatus Dormibacteraceae bacterium
AGGTCCGGCCCGCCCAGCCGCCATCCGTCTACTTCTGTGTCGCGGGACCCCGAGCGCTGGCCTGCGCCGCGCAGGTCGCTGATGGTGTCGTGTTCGATGCATTTCTTCCGCCCCAATACGTGAGTCGTGCCCGGGAGGCGCTGGACCGGGCCGCGTCCGGAGGGCGCTACCACGGGGAGCTGGCCGGCGCGCTCGTGGTGAGCCTCGCGGACACGGTCGCGGAAGCCGTGGCGCCCCTGCGCCCGGTGCTCGCGAACTACCTGGTCAATTTCCCCGAGCTCGCTCGAGTCACCGGGATAGACGTGGAGCTCATCGACCGCATGCGCGAGCGCAGCGCTGCAGAAGGGCTGGACAGCGCCGGCAGGCTGCTTTCCGACGAGCTGCTCTCGAGGCACGCCGTCTGCGGGCCGCCGTCCGCGTGCCGCGAGAAGCTCGACGAGTACCGTTCCGCCGGCCTCGAGCTGCCGGTGCTCTTCCCCGTGCCGGGCAGCATGCACGCAACGATCGAGGAGCTGGCCGCCTAGGCCGGCGCCCCCGTCAGGCCATCAGCTCGGTCCGGATCGCGAGCACGAGCTTCGACACCGCGGCATCGATCAGCAGCCGGCCCGTCGCTTCATTCGCCTCGCTGGGGTGCCAGAGCACACCGCTCTTCGGTATGAAGTCGGACGGGGCCGGGACCACGTCCCATCAGGGATGTCGCTTCGCCTGGTCGTCGACGATCCTGTCGCGCCGGACGAGGTCCGGCCGGATGAGGTACATCATCGACGTCTCCATGATCGACGCATGCTCGACGTCCCACCCCGGAAAACCGTTCGGGAAGATCGCTGCCAGCTCTTTCGCCGAGAAGTCGGGCATCGGGTTCTCCACAATCAGGATCCGCACGCCTGGGTGCTTGGCCACCGTGAGGTCCGCCGCCTCCCACAGGTAGCCCGCGTTTTCGTAATGCCAGTTCTGGATGCAGATCTTCTTGAAGCCGTGCCGAGCCATGGCCGACGTGACTTCGTGAAGGGTCGCGATCAGCGTGGTTCCCCGCACCGACAGGGTGCCCGGAAACGTTTCGCCGCCGCCGCTCAGGGCGCGTGACATGGCCCCGAACCTGATTGGCGGCGCCACCACCAGCGGCAGCTGTTTGGCCGCCTCGACGGCGATTGCGACTGGAAGCACGCAGTCGGTGTTGAGCGGCAGGTGCGGACCATGCTGCTCGGTCGAGCCGACGGCGATGACCACCGGGCGGTTCTCCTTGATCGCGGCTTCAGCCTCGGGCCAGGTCATCTCCTCCAAGAGAACGGGTGCAATCGCCATGTGCTGCAGCTCCTCCACGTGGTCCGGAAAGGCGCCCCGGCGCCAATTGCAGGTGAGTCTATCGCAACGCCTGAGAGTTTCGAAAACCGATACTGTTCGCCGCCAAACCTATCGGGTATAGTGACTCACGGGGCATTCATCTACACGCCACAACAGGGAGGAGATCAATGCAGCAGGACCGGCTAAACCTGCCGTTCACCGGTATCGCGACCTTCGCCAAGGTGCCCTACCACGCCGACCTGTCGACCCTCGAAGCCGACGTGGCGATAGTCGGGGCCCCGTACGACCTCGGCACGCAGGTCCGATCCGGCGCCCGCTACGGTCCGCGCGGCATCCGCAACGCGTCGGTGATCTACGGGCTGCGCACTCCGAAGTACTACGACGCGGAGTTCGACGAGATCTACCTCGACGGGGTGAGGATCGTGGACGTCGGCGACGCCGACATGATCCACGGCCGGCCCGACGCCTGCCTCGACAACATCCAGGCGACGACCGAGGCCATCCTCGCGCGCGGCGCGCTCCCGGTCACGATGGGCGGCGACCACTCGGTCCCGATCCCCATCATGCGGGCCTTCCGTGACCTCGGCCCGATCTTCGTCGTCCAGATCGATGCTCACCTCGACTTCGTCAACGAGAGGTTCGGCGTCCGGGAAGGGCACGGCAACGTGCTTCGCCGCATCTCCGAGATGAAGCACGTCTCAGGCATCGCTCAGATCGGCATCCGCGGCCCTGGCTCCAGCGATCCCTCCGACTTCGAGGATGCGCGCCGGATGGGAAGCATCATCATCGGCCCGCGCGAGTTCCGTCGGGTAGGGGTGCAGGCGGTCCTCGACCGCATCCCGAACGCTCCCAACTTCTATGTGACGATGGACTGCGACGGCTTCGACCCTGCGCTCATGCCTGGCACCGGGTCGCCGTCTCCGGGTGGGTTCACCTACCACGAGGTCGTGGACTTCCTGCGTGGCATAGCCCTCAAGGGCAACGTCGTCGGCTTCGACTTCGTCGAGGTCGCGCCGATGTATGACCAGTCGGAGGTCACCGCCCAGACCGCGGCGCGGGTCATCCTCGATTTCCTGGGTGCGATCTTCAAGGCCCGGGAAAAGTCCGCCAAGGGGGCCGCGACCTCCAGCGCTCGGGCCTAGGGCCCGCCGCCGCCCTTGCAGCACGAGTCGCCGGGAGCCCGGGTCCGCCCGGCTTCCGGTTATCTCGTGTAAGCGCAAGTGGACGACGCCAGGCTCCTGGCCTTCCTTCAGGACATCGTGCGCATCGACAGCACCCCTGGCCGGGACGAGGCGATCGTCACGAGGATCGTCGAGGAGATGGCGCTGCTCGGCTTCGACGATGCGGCGGTGGATGCCGCGGGCAACGCGGTCGGGACGATCGGCAGCGGCCGGCCCATCGTGATGATCGACTGCCACGTGGACACCATCCCTCTCCATCAGCAGGAGCGATGGAACCATCCGCCGCTCGCCGCCGAGGTGGAGGGAGACCGCATCTACGGCCTCGGCGTCGCGGACATGAAGGCCTCGGCCGCCGCCGCGGTCTACGGCGCCGCGAGGCTCAAGGAGCGCCGCGCCGGCAAGCCGGGGACGCTGGTGGTGTGCTGCTCGATCGCCGAGGAGATGATGGAGGGCGCGGTGCTGGCGGCGACGGTCGACCGATGGGCTCCGGACCTCGCGGTCATCGGGGAGCCGAGCAACCTCAAGCTGTGCATCGGCCAGCGAGGACGGGCGAAGCTCGAGGTCCTGGTGACGGGCATGTCGTCGCACGCGGGGCATCCGGAGGTCGGCATCAACGCGGCCGAGCGCATGGCGGAGTACATCGTCGCCGCGGCCGCGCTCCAACACCCGCACGACGAAGTTCTCGGACCGAGATTGTTGACCTGCATCGACGTCCATTCCGAGCCCTATCCCAGCGTCTCGACAGTCCCGGCGTCATGCCTGGCGCGGTTCGACTGCCGCTTCGGCCGCGGGGAGACGGAAGAGTCGCTGCTGGCGCTCATGCGGGGGCTGGGCGCAGTCTGGAAAGGCCTCGCGCGGCCGCCCGAGCTGAAATGCAACCTCTATCTCGCCGAGTTCGAGGCGCACGGCCGGAGCTACAGCGTGCCCGAGTTTGCCGCCGCCTGGTACACGGATCCAGGCTCAGCGCTGGTGCAGGCGTCCCTGGCCGGGCTCGCCGACGCCGGCATCCCACCCGTCACTGCGACATACGGCTTCTGCACCAACGGGAGCCTCACGGCAGGTCTGCGTGGGATCCCGACCGTCGGGTTCGGCATAGGCCGCGAGCAGGAGGCGCACATGGTGGACGAGTTCGTCAGCCTTGACAACCTCTACCGCGGGGCAAACGGCTACGCGGCGATCGCGAACCGCCTGCTCGCCCTGCAAGTTGCCTCAGCGGAAATGGATTGATGGCTGCACAGCACGACCCGCCGGCGATCCTGGTCGGGGACCATCCACTCAGCCTCGCGGAGTACCGATTGGTGAGTGAGGGCAGGGCGACCGCCAGGCTGGCCGACGTGGCGGTCGCTCGGATGGAGCGATTTCGCGCCTCCCTCCGGCGCCAGCTCGATCGAGGCGTCCGGATCTACAGCGTCAACACAGGTTATGGAGCCGACAGCGTCACCTCCCTTGCCCCCGACGAGATCAGGTCGATGCAGCGCAACACGATACTCAGCCACGGGGCAGGCACCGGACCGATCGCCTCCCCGGAGATCACGCGCGGAATGCTGCTGCTCAAAGCGAATGTGCTGGCGCAGGGTTTCTCGGCGACGCGACCGGTCGTCGCGGAACGCCTGCTCGACCTGCTGAACGCCGGCGTGCTGCCCGTCGTGCCCGAGCAGGGCTCGCTGGCCGCGAGCGGCGACCTCGTGCCAAGCGGCCATCTCGCGGCGGCTTTGATCGGTGAGGGCGAGGTCATTTTCAAGGGCCGCCGCATGCCCGCCAGTGAGGCGCTGGCCGAGGCAAACCTGGATCCGATCGAGCCGGAGGAGAAGGAGGGCGTCGCGCTGGTCAACGGCACCGCTTTCACCGAAGCCCTTGCCCTCGCGGCGATCTTGCGAGCCGAGCGGCTCCTTCGAGCTGCCGACGTCGCCGCCGCCGCGAGCCTGCAGGCGATGAAAGGCTTCCTGGCCGCCTTCGAGCCGCGGGCCGTGCAGCCCCGACCGTTCGCGGGCGCGCTCCTGGTCGCGGCCAACGTGACCCGGCTGTGCGCCGGCGGGACGCTCCTCGATCAGCCGCCCTCGCGCGTGCACGATCCTTATTGCCTGCGCTGCGTGCCACAGGTTCATGGCGCATCGCGAGACGCGTTTCGTTACGTGAGGGAACAGGTCCTCGTGGAGCTCAACGCGTTCACTGACAACCCACTCGTCTTCGATGACGACACGTACGTTTCGGCAGGCAATTTTCACGCGCAGCCGGTCGGCCTCCCGCTGGACACGTTGACGGTCCTCGTCGCCGAGCTGGCCTCGATCTCGCAGCGCCGCACGCAGCACCTGGTCGCGCCCGTCTACGACATCGGCCTGCCACCCAAGCTGACGCGCGAGCCGAAGAAGGGAATGGGCCTCTTCATGCTCAACACGACTGCTGCGGCGCTGGTCTCCGAGAACAAGACGTTGAGCTTCCCCGCGAGCGTCGACTCGATGGCGGTGGACACGACCGAGGACCACGTCAGCATGGCGAGCGTCGCGGGCCGGAAGGCTCTCGAGGTGATCGAGAACACGGCTCACGTTCTCGCCATCGAGCTGATCTGTGCGTGCCAGGCGCTCGACCTTCATGCGCCCCTCGAAGCCTCGGCCGACATCCGCGCGGTGCACCGGATGGTGCGGGAGACGATCCCCTTCGTGGCCGGCGACCGTGCCCTCTACAGGGAGATCGCTGCGCTTGCCGCGCGGCTCTCGGCGGGCGAGCTGGACGCTTTCCTGGAAGCCAACCGGATCGCGCTCGACTGAGGGCCGGTCAAACCCGCAGCCTGGGGACGATCTCGCGACCGTAAGTGCGCATCTGCTCGTCGAAATCGTCCACCTGAGCGTAGAAGTTGACGTGCGTCACGCCCAGCGCCTCGAGGCCTCGCAACCTGTCGGCGCACTCGTCGGCGGATCCGACGATGCACAGACGGTCGATGACGTCGTCGTCGATGTAGTCGGCATGGGAGGCGCCGGACACCACATGTTGGTGATAGTCGTAAGCCCCACGGCGATCGACGATGGCGGCCAGCTCGCGGGGCAGGCTGTCCGGCCCCGCGTTTCGCAGCACCTCGGCGATATGGTTGCCCACGACCGCCCCGAATGACCTCACCTTGTCGCGCGCCTTCGCTTTGTCGCTCGAGACGTAGGTCGCCGTGCTGATGACGACGGCGAGCTCCTTCGGGTCGCGGCCGGCGCTGACCGCGCCGCTGCGCACGTGCCCGAGCGCCCAGCTGATGAAGTGAGGGTCGGCGCATTCCAGGATGACCCCGCTGCCGACTCGACCGGCGACCCCAAGCATGCGAGGGCCATACGCGGCCACGTAAACGGGAAGCGGGCCCGATCCGGCCCATTCGATGCGGACCTCGGAACCCTCGAGGGCGGCCGCTTCACCACTGCCGAGTGTGCGGATGAGGGCCGCGGCGGCCTCGGTGGCCGCGACGGTGGCCGGCCGCCGATTGAGGACGCGGACCACGCTGTCACCCCGTCCGATGCCGCACTCGACCCGTCCGCCGGTCACCTGGTTCAACGTGGCGAACGCGCTGGCGACGACGATCGGATCGCGCGAAACCGGATTGGTCACCATCGTGCCAAACCGCATCCGAGGCGAGCGACTCATGCCCGTGAGCCATCCGAGGAGGCTGTAGCACTCGTTCCAGATCACGTGCGAGTCGCACACCCAGAAATAGTCGAAGTCCTGCTCTTCGGCCAGGCGCAGCTTCTCCAGGGCGGACGCGGCGGGTGGAAAGACGCTGACGATGCCGAACTTCAGCATCTCTCGCTCAACCCTGCCTGGCCTGGGCCCGAAGGGCCACCTTGTCGAACTTGCCGTTGGGGAGCTGCGGCAGCGCGTCGACGAGCGCGAATCGTTTCGGGACCTTGTAGTTCGCCAGCCGCTGTCGGGCGAACGCCCTCAGGGTCTCCGCGTCCAGCGCGACGCCCTCCTTGAGCACGACGTACGCGACGCCGACCTCGTGCCACAGCGGATCCGGCGTTTCGACGACGGCGACGGCGGCCACCGCCGGATGGCTTCCGATCACTCCCTCGATCTCGGTCGGGTAGACGTTGTACCCACCCGATTTGAACATCTCCCTCATGCGGCCGACCATACGCAGCTCGCCGGTCGCGTCCGCGCGGACCACATCGCCGGTATGGAGCCAGCCATCGCGGTCAAGTGTCTCGGCGGTGGCTTCGGGCCGGTTGAGGTATCCGAGGAAGACCGATCGATCGCGCACCAGGAGCTCGCCGTCCTCGCCGGCGCCCGCCAGTTTGCCGTCCAGGCCCATGACGCGAACCTCGATGCCGGGGACTGGCCGCCCGATCGTGGTGGCGATCGTCTCGAGGTCGGCGTCGCGCGCCGTCACGGTCACCGAGCCGCCGCTGGCCTCGGTCAGCCCGTAGCTGATGCACATGACCGCGCCCGTCTTGTCCCGATACGCGCGCATCAGCTCAACAGAGGCCGGCATGCCCAGCGCGATCGTCTCCAGGCTCGTCAGATCGCAGCGCACGAACTCCGGTGTTTCCTTGGCCAGGATCAGCATCGACGGGAAGGCCAGCCACAGGTTGAGCCGCTCGCGCTCGATGAGGCGAAGCGTCCCGGCACCGTCGAAACGCTCCTTGCAGAACATCGTTCCGCCCGGCACCAGCGTCGCCACGCATTCGCAGATCAGCCAGCCGACGTGGTTGATCGGATGCAGAGCAACCGCGCGCAGCGGCTCCAGGCCCCCGTACCAGTGCTCCCAGCTGAGCAAGGCGCTGCGGATCATTCCCCGCTGCGAAAGCAGCGCGCCTTTCGGCGCTCCCGTCGAGCCCGACGTGTAGACGATCGCGCACGGCGTATCCGCCGAAGCGCGCGACCGCTCGGCACCTGGAACCGCGTGCTCGACGCCGGCCTCGAGAAAGCTCTCAAGCGACTCGGACAGGCCGGGCACGGCCCCGCCGCGAGTGACGATCGGCGCCTCGAAGCCGGAGCTTCTCAGCGCGGCAAGCTTGGCGTCCTGCTCCGGCTCGCTGCGCGAATGCATCCCCAAGAGCAGCCGCGGCCGCGAATCGTCCAGCACGAATGCGAGCTCGCGTTCGGTGTGCTTCGGGCTGAGCCCGAGGAAGACCGCGCCCACCCTGCAGGTGGCGAGGAAGGCCAGCACGCACTCCGGACGCGAGAAGCCCAGCACGGCCACCACGTCTCCGGTTCCAATGCCTTGCGCCAGGAGAGCGCTTGCGAATCGCTGGACTGCCGCCTCCAGCTCCGCGTAGGTCAAGCGCTCTTGCTCACCGACCACTGCCAGAGCGCTGCCGCGCTCAGAGGCGTACCGCCGCAGGTAGTCGTCGAGGATTGGCAGCTCCGGGACTGTAGCGCCGGACTTCGTCTCCCCTGTTGCCTCCGGGACGTCCGGCCGGGTCAGCGCTTAGCTCCTGGCGCTGCAGGCTTCAGCGCGAACAAGGTCAACGTGTCGGCCGCCATCACCGCCCGTGGCTCGCCTTCGAGCTCGACGATATGGCGTGTCTTGACGAGGTAGCGACCGGGATCCTTCTCGCGCGCATCGAGGAGCTGAACGTGGTCGCGCACGCGCGCGCCCGCCGGCGCCGCAGCGTACCAGCGAGCGCGGTCCAGCCCGTAGTTGAAGGCGGCCATCCAGTCGTCGGTCAGCACCGGCAGGCCGACCTGGGGCAGAAAGAAC
>JBGOTG010000119.1:0-8107 GCA_041476405.1 Candidatus Dormibacteraceae bacterium
CCAACCCCACACCTGGCGCCGCCGATAGGCCTGCGCATCGTTGGCCGCGAACCACTCCTCGAGGTCCGGTGAGGACAGCGAAAGGATCGGGGGACGAGAATCGATCACGCAGCAACCATACCGACGGGCGCTAAGTCAGGCCCCCAGCCCTCCCCGCCCGCCGGGGAGGGACGCCACGCTTTAGCGTGGCTGGGTGGGGCCGGCCACTAAAGGTCAACCGTCATCCCGGCCCCGACTGGAATACCTCTTCGCCACCAGCGGTGCTCACGCGGACTCTGTCTTCATCGACCAGCTTCTTCAAGTGCGCTCGCATCGTCATCTCGGCGGCCTGGATCAGCTCCTCCCCGACCTCCGACCCGTAGACCCGTCGCGTGAGCTCGCGCGCGGTACCGCGTCCGCGCCTCACCTCGGCGAGCACCTGCGCCTCCCGCTCCAACCGGTGGGCGCGGTATTCCTCCAGCTTCCCCATCGCGTCGGTCACCGGGTCCCAGTGCCCGGGGAACAACATCCTCGGTTTCAGTGCGGCCACCTTCTCGAGCGATCGCAGATAGGCGGCCACGTCCCCTTCGGGAAAGGTGACCATCGAGCTGCCCCTGCCGAGCACCAGGTCACCGGTGAACACCGCGCGATCCTCCTCGATCGAGAAGCACAGGTGATCCGTGCTGTGTCCCGGCGTGTACAGCGCAGTCAGGTTCAGCTTGCCTGCCCTGACGACGTCCCCGTCCCCAAGGCCCGGGTACCGGCGGACCGTCGCCTTGTGCTGGGCCGCCAGCCTCTCTGCCAGAGGCAGGTGGTCGGGGTGGGAGTGCGTCACCAGCACCACGCCGACGGTGGCGCCCGCGAGGGCCCTGCCGATTGCCGCCAGGTGGGCCTCGTCGTCGGGCCCTGGATCGATCACGACGACCACTGGACCGGCGTCGAGGATCCAGGTGTTGGTCCCGGGCCCCGTGTACGGGCCGGGGTTCGGCGCAACGACCCTGGTGAC
Source organism: Candidatus Dormibacteraceae bacterium (assembly GCA_041476405.1). Lineage (GTDB taxonomy): Bacteria > Chloroflexota > Dormibacteria > Dormibacterales > Dormibacteraceae > Palsa-872. The sequence goes on from JBGOTG010000119.1 coordinate 986, forward strand.
TAGGGGCACAGAGGGCCTTCCCGCCGCACCGCTCCGGTCAACGCGACTCGTGGGCCGGGAGGTAGATGTCGGCGTGGTCGGGTTGGCTCGCGTCAAACCACCCGTCCAGATGCGTTTCGACGATCAGCCGGATCAGCGGTTCGCCGAGCTCGGTCACCGACAGCTGGTGCCGCGGGCCGTCGGCGCTGACACGCACCTTCCACCACGAGCCCACCAGCTCCGCCGCAATGGTCAGGCTCTGCCCACCCATCCAGTCCTGCAACCTGGTGAACGTTTCGACCAGCGCGGGCTCCGAGCCCAGCACCACCGCATGGGGCGGCAGCCTTCGCTGGGCGTTCGGCAGGGCCAGGTTGAGGACCGCGCCGAGGACCACGCCCCGCGCGCCATCCTTAGGCAGGATGGCCGCGGCCTCCAGGCCCGCTGCACGCCGAGCGACCTCCTGCGCCTGCTCGAAGACCGCCTCCATCATCTCAGGGCGCCCGAACGCCGCCTGGCGCGCCGACTCCTGGAGCGCGAGCGCGGCGGAGCGCAGCTTGTGTCCGAGCCGGGTCAGCAGGTACGCCTGGTGCTCCGCTGCCAGCTGCGTGCCGAGCTCGGCGCTCCGCCGGGCCAGCGCGAGCCCGCCATCCTCCGCCCAGCCGACCAGCCGGCCGTTCAGCGCAAGCGGCTTCCAGGGGCCGCCAGGCGGCGGGAAGTCGATGTCGGCGGGGCCGTGCCGCCGGTGATCGGGGATCGACTCCATCCCACCACCAACCCTCACCCATGCGGGGCCGCGCGATGATGAACGCCGCCCACCGGCGGCTGCGGTCACAGCAGGCGGCCGGAGGGCCAGGGGAGCGCTTTTGGGGATCGCCTCATCTGATAGTGCCCAACGGTTCTCGCGGCCGATTCTTGACCGACGCATCGAACGCAGGCACGAGGAATTTGAACGTGGTCCCCTTGCGGTCACTGGACGCGACCCAGATCCGCCCCCCGAAGGAGCGCTCGACCACCAGCCTGCAAAGGTAGAGCCCAAGGCCGAGGCCACCCTGCGAGCGGTTGCGTCCGGCAGGGCCGGTCTTCTCGAAGAGCGTTTCGAGGCTGGCCGGCTGCAGGCCTGGACCGTGGTCGGTGACGGTTATCTCGAGCCAGCCGCGGGGCTCAGCCTGCGCCTCCACGAGCACAGCCTTGTCCGTGTACTCGAGGGCGTTCCCGATCAAGTTGGTGAGGACCTGGGCGAGGTGGGTGGGCTCACAAGCAGCCGGCGGAAGGCCCGCGGGCAGCCTCACCTCGACGGCCAGCGCTCGCTCCGCGTAGCGATGGTGGAGGACCGCCATCACGCCGTCCAGCGCCGAACCAAGGTCGACGCGCTCTGGGCTGGGCTCGAAATGCCGCGTCTCGAGCTTGGCGATGATCAGCTGGCTCTCCACGAGGCTGAGCAGGCGATCGGACGACTCGTAGGCCTCTTGCAGCAGCTCGCGCCGGCCGCTTGCGTCGATGGTGTCGTCCCACTGCATGATGCCGGCGAGAGTGTTCTTCATCGCGGCCGCCGGGCTGCGCACCTCGTGCCCGATCGCCCGCAGCATCAGGTCCTTGGCCTCCAGGGCGAGCCGCTGGGCGGTGACGTCCTCGTGCAGCGTGAGGATGCCGGCGGGCTCGCCCTCCAGGCCGGGAATGACCACCCGCCGCACGTGGACGATTCGATCGGGCTCCCGCAGGTGGAGCTCCAGGGTGCCATCCTCGTCGCCGTTGTCGCTTGGCACGGCACCGGCCGCGGCGTAGATCTCCTCAGGTTTGCGTCCTGGCATCTCGGAGGCCTGGAGGTTGTAGATCGACTCGACCTCGGGGTTCGCGTAGACGACCCGGCCGGCGGCGTCCTCCAGCATCACCCCGACCGGCGAATGCCGGAGGATGGCGTTCATCATCCGGCGCTCCCTGTCGAGCGCATCCACCAGCTCGAGCTGTCCGATCAACACCGAGGCCTGGCCTGCCAGGACTGCCGCGAGCCGCCGCGTCTCCGACGCCCCGGCGGTCATCCTGGCCACCAGCAGTCCGGCCAGCCGGCCTTCGACCTGGATGGGGATGGCGAAGGCGTCGGGCGACGCGCCCAGCAGGTCGAGCAGAGCTCGCAGCCGCCGGCCGCCGGTCGGCGAGGACAGGGCTTTCAGCAGCCCCGCGCTGTCAGCCACTGGAACCCGCGGCTCCGTGTCAGGGTCACCCGCCCGCCGGACGAGGTGGCCGTCTTCGAGGAGCCACAGCTCACCCTGCGAGCTGGCGAGAGCGCGTCCCACCAGTCGCGCCATCTCGGAGCGGGCGCGGTCAGGCTCCGTCGGCGTCAGCTCGGCGAAGGCCGCCACCGCCTCCAGCGTTCTGATGCGGCCGCGCGTCTCGGCCACCAGGCGCGAGTTCTCGATCGCGACCGCCGCGTGCCGGGCGAAGTCGAGCGCGGCCGAGCCCGGCTCGGCGAGGTGCGCCGAGGCGTGGACCGAGCCGATCGCGCCGACCAGGCGATCGCCGTACCAGAGCGGGATGAGGCTCCAGGCCTGTCCTCGCGCGACGCCGGTCATCAACCCGGCCGGCGCGTCGCGCCAGCTGTCCTCGGAGTTCAGTCCGGCCCACGCGAGGACGCCCTCGGCGCTTGGGTCGCCACTGCCGCGCGTGGCGCTGATTCGCCCCTCGGTGTCGAACGCCCAGCAGACGACGCCCGCGCACTCGAGCATGGTGAGCGCCTGGTCGGCGATGTTCGCCACCACGCTCATCAGCTCGTGGCCCGCCAGGGCGGCCAGCTCCTGGATGCGCACCGATTGGGCCAGCGCCAGCTCGTTCGCGTGGTGCAGCCGCATGGTCCGCAAGGCGATGCCGACCACCGGCGCAGCCGCCTCGAGCAGCTTGAGGTGCGAGGGGGTGAAGCGGCCTCCATCCTTGCGCTGGGCCGAGATGCCGGCAACCACCCGCTCGCCCTGGGTCACCGGCACCCAGACGACGTGGCTCGCCGTGGTCGCGGGATGGCCGTTTTGCGAAGGCACTGCCTCACCGTCCGCGGCCGGGGTCGACTCGATGGTCGAGCCGCCCTCAACCATCAGGTTCTGAAAGTACGGGGCCTGGTCGATGGGGGTCGGGCCGAAGGGGACGGCGGGGCCCCCGCGGTCACCCTCGAAGCCGACCACGTTCCCGGCACCGTCGAGGTACGCGAGCACCGTGTGCGCCGCGTCCGTGTAGTCGGTGACCGCGGCGAAGATCGCCTCCGCGATCTGTTTCTCGTCCGAGGCACCGGCGACCCCCATCTCCAGCAGGTGGAGGGCTTCGAGTCGCGCCCGCTCCGCCTGCGCCTGTGCGAAGTGGTCTGCGTTGGCGAGCGCCAGGCTCACATGTGCGGCGACGTCCTGCAGCAGCCTCACGTGCCAGTCGTCAAATGCATCGTCGTGGTAGGACTGCAGCGAGAGCATGGCGGTGATCCGGTCTCCGCTGAGCACCGGCACCCATACGAACGATCGGGACACGTCCCTGTGCTTGCCGGGCGCCCCCGAGACGAACACCGCAGCGCCTCGACCCACGTTCCAGCGCTCGCGCTCCAGTCCCTTGCGCTCGAAGCTGCGGGCCCATGGGGAATGCCGGACGAGGACCGGCCGGCCGGTCTCATACGCCTCTCGCGACGGGCCTGTGACTGCGAGGGCCACCGGGGGCACCACCTCCTCGACCCCCGCCACGTACTGGTAGCCCTCCGCGATCGGGCCTTCGGCCGACTGCGTGATGGTCGCGAGAATGAAGCCGTCGAAGTCGAGGAACGCCGCCAGCTCCTCCCTCAGCGTCCTCATGATCGACCAGCGGTCCAGGCTCGAGGCGAGCCGCCGGCCGATGGTGTTGACGACCTCGAGCTGCCGCTTCTGGTCCTCGATCGCCTCATAGCTGCGTGCGTTGCGCAGAGCCAGGGTGACCTCGTCCGCGACGAGCTCGAGGAAGGCCGCCGTCGAAGCCTCGTAGGCATAGGGACGCGCGCACCTGATGCCCAGAGCGCCGCGCACCACGCCGCCCTCCTTGATCGGGACCCATAGCGAAGAGGTGGGCTCGTGGACGAGCAGGGGCTTGGGGTCGCGCAGCAGGGCGCGGGCGGGCGCGGCCTCTCCGGTCTTCATGGAGATCCACCTCGACGTCGGGGCGGACTCCGCCTCGAGGTGCAGCAGCTGGGCCTTGTCTGGCCGGTCCATGGCCAGAGAGACCATGTCCACCGAGTCCACCGGCAGGAGCTCGCTGAGGGTCGCGCGAAGCGCGGTCAGCACGCTCGCCTCGTCGAGGGTCGACGCCATCGCCCTGGCGATGCTGTTCAGCGCCTCCAGGCGCGAGGCCTGGTTGCGAGTCAGCTCGTTCAGCGAGGCGTTGGCGATGAGGACGCCCAGGCGCCGGTGCACCTCATCGAGGAACGCGATCTCGGTCGGGGGCACGCGGCGGTTGCGATACGACTGGTAGATGACGCTGCCGATGACCACCCCCTGGTGCTCGACAGGCACCCAGATCACCAGCCTCGGGGTCAGCCCGGCTCCCGGTCCCTTCGCCTGCTCCTCGAGAGTCGGGTCCTTGATCGGCACGAGGGTGGTCCGCGGGTTCGTGTACAGGTGGGCGAACATCGAGGTGGCGAGCGGCCGCCGGCGGATGTCCTGCAGCACGCCGGTGTCGATGGCCAGCGAGTGATACCAGCCCTCCCGCTCCAGGCTGTGGAGAACGACCACGTCGTAGCCGAAGAGCGGCTCCAGGCCGCGGTACAGGACCTGCACGAGGTCGGCCTCGGTGACACAGCTCCCCAGCTCGTGCACGAGGGCGGCAGGTGTCGAGGGCGGAAGGGCTTTCTTGGAGCGATGGCCTGCAGCGCGCGGGGAGGGGCGGGCCTTGAGCTCCAGCCCGGTCGGAAGCCCGGGCGGTGTCAGGCGCCTCAACCGCTTGGGGGCTGGACTAGGCATTGCCACCGATATACTGCGCCACGAACCCCTTGCCGTTCACTCCGCCGAAACCGATTGCGCCGACTCCCGACGACTTGCGCGGTTCCACCGTCCTCGTCGTCGACGACGAGCGCGCCTGGCGCGTGATCCTGGAAACCGACCTGCGCATGCTCGGCTACAAGGTCTCGATGGCCGAGGACGCGGACCAGGCGCTCGAGCGGGCGAGGGCGGACGACCCGGAGGTCGCGATCATCGACCTGATGCTGCCCGAGCCGATGGACGGCTGGGGCCTATTGAACGAGCTCCGGGCGCGCGGGCAGAAGCTGCCCGTGATCTTCTACACCGCCTACCCCGTCTTCCCGTCGGGAACCGATGATCCCGACGTGGTCGGCTACATGAGCAAGGCGGTCGATCGAGCGGATCTGTACGCGCTCCTTCCGCCCGCGATCCGGCGCTCACGCGAGCGCCGGGGTGACAGCTAGCTTTTCCTCTAGGTGAAGAAGTTGAAGAAAGCCAGTGCGTCGAACCAGTTTGCCCCTGAGGCCATCGCCAGGCCGGCGACGAGCATCAGGGCGAAGGCACCCCGCTGAACCTTAGATTTCCACGTCATCCCCATCTCTCCCCTTGGTTTTCCCAACATCGAACTAACCTGGAATTGAGTATGCGCTGGCGTGGGCAAGAGCGCTTGTTCAGATTCCGTCAATTATAGTTAAGACTAATTTAGGACACCCCTTGGAAACCCACACCTCGCGAAATGCACGAGAGCCGAACCCCAAAGCCCGCGAGGTCAGGCTCCCGCCGCTGCCGCCCGGCCTCGAGGTCTACAGGCCCGCCGAGGTCCTCGGCTCGGCCGTGCTGGTGGTCGAGGACGAGGCCCCGATGCTGCAGCAGTTGAAGATCGACCTCCACGACCTGGGCTACCGCCCCGCCGTCGCGTCGTCGGCGCCGGAGGCGATGGAGCTCCTCACCCACGAACGCGTGGCGGCAGTGCTGCTCGACCTGGTACTCGACGAGGGCGAGGACACCGGCTTCGACCTCCTCACGTGGATTCGCAACCACCATCCGGGACTGCCTGTCATCGTGCTGTCCGCCGCCCAGGTCAACTCGGCCGCAATCCGCAAGGCCTTCGAGCTTGGCGCGAGCTCGTACTTCGTCAAGGGCAACGTCCCCATGGCGCACATCTACTCTGATCTCGCGGCACGCCTGGTCGAGCGCGGCACCGGGCGGCCTGGCACCTATCGATTCGGGCGCCTCGAGTTCGACCCCACCCGAAGGATGGTCAGGCTCGGCGAGGCCGAGGTCCGGCTCACGCCCCAGCAGACTGCGCTGGTGCTCTACCTGGCCCAGGGCTCAAAGCCGGCGACCGCGCGCGACCTCATCGAGGCAGGCCTGTTCAGGAGCGACGCGGCCCATTCCACTGTGCACTCGGCGCTGCTGACTCTGCGGCGGCACCTCGACGAGGTGGAGGACGGCCTCGGCCCGCGCTTCGTGCAGGCCTCGGCACGGGGATACAGCCTGGTGGCGGTGCCGTGAGCGGCGATCCCCCGACCGCTCCGATCCCGACCAGCTCGGTGATCGACGAGGTGATCGAGCTCCGGCGCCACTTCCACCGGCACCCGGAGGTGAGCTTCAGCGAGCACGACACCAGCAAGCGCCTCGGTGAGCGGCTGCGCGAGCTGGGCCTCGAGCTGAAACCCTGTCCGACCGAGACCGGTGTGGTCGCGGTCCTGGACACCGGGAGGCCTGGCAAGACGGTCATGCTCCGCGCGGACATCGATGCCCTGCCGATTCACGAGGAATCCGGTGTCAAGTTCTCCTCGACCGCCGACGGCCGAATGCACGCATGCGGGCACGACGCCCACATGGGGATCATGGTCGGAGTCGCGCGAACGTTGGTCGACCGCATCTGGGACGTCAGCGGCAAGTATCTGTTCGTGTTTCAGCCGGCCGAGGAGATCGTGAGCGGCGCCAAGGCGATGATCGCGAAAGGCCTGCTGGACGACCACCATCCCGATTCAGTCATCGGCCTTCACGTCACCAGCTTCACCGAGTCCGGAACCGTGATCACCAGGCCCGGGCTCATGTGGGCCGGGTCGGACGCCTACGAGATCGCCTTCGCCGGGCCTGGCGGCCACGGCGGGATGATGGGCCGTCGCGGCAACGTGCTCTCCGCGCAGGCATTCCTGCTCGAGCGGCTCCACACGGTGGTGGA
>JBGOTG010000120.1:0-7996 GCA_041476405.1 Candidatus Dormibacteraceae bacterium
CCGGAAGAGGCCATCTCCTACGGCCTGATCGACGGCCTCATCCAGCAGACGCCGACGCCCGTCCTGGCCGCCACCCGCTGAGCCCAGAGGCTCGCAAGCACAGCCACCCGACCACCAGCACGCCGACGGCGGTGGGCAACGGCGGCGGCACGACAGCAGCGATCGCAGCACCCACCGACAGGATCACCCAGTCCAGCCATCGCGCCTCTCCCCAGATGGCCAGCGCGACTGCCACGAGCACGAGGTCGGTCGGCAGGGCGTGCGGAGCGACGAGCACGCCTCCGGCGACGATGACGGCTGCGGCCGTCCGGAAATCGGACCGCCTGCTGCGCGCCACCGCCAGCACCGCCGCCAGCGCCAGCAAGGTCAGGAGCGCGACAGCCCAACCCTGGTAGGCGTCGGGAAGCAGAGTTCCCAGGTGCGCGAAATCCACCTCCCGGCTCCCCGGCCGGACCGTGCTCCCGAGGGCCGGCAGCCACTGGAGCACCCAGCCCGGATTGAGGGCGGCCGACGCCGCGAGGAGGATGACGCCCGCCACCGCCCAGCCCGCGAGGATGCGCCACCGCCTCGCCAGCAGGAGCGCCGCGCCGAGCGGCAGGACCAGCTGCGGCTTGACCAGGGTGAGCCCAAGGCATAGCCCGGCCAGGAACGGCTGCGTCCACAGCGCGATCGCGGCGCCGATCCCCAGCGCGACGATGCCGTCGAGCTGGGCGTTGAGGAGCAGAAGGGCGGTCGGCACAGAGGCAAAGGCAGGTATTGCCGCGGAAGGTGGGCGTGGTCGCACTGCCAGGTACAGCCCGAGCGCCAGGCACGCGAGCTCGAAGAGAATCCACAGCCTCCCACCGAGGTTGGTGCCGAGCAGCTCGAACGGCACCGCGAAGAACGCCACCCACGCCGGCGCCAGGAACGGGAGTATGCCGTTGATGCCGAGAGTGACCAGCGTCCTGCCGCCGGTGACCTCGAGCTGAACATGGCGCTGCTGGTCGAAGTCGTAAAGGTGCCCCGGGTCCTCGACGATCAGGCGGCCGCCAGTCGCGAAGGCGGGCCAGTCCGAGTTGATGACGTCGTTTTCGCTCTCGATGAGCGGGTAGATGACGAACCCGAGGACCACGGCGACCATGGCCACGGAACCGCGCCACCTCCAGCGCGCGGACCTGGCCTCGCGGCTCAAACGGTCTTCTCGATCGACAGCATTCGTGTGATTGGGGCGACCAGCCCGCCTTGCACCAGCAGCGACAGCAGGACGACCCCGTAGGCGACCACAGAGACCCTGCTGTCGACGCCGGCGACATCTGAGACCGAGAGCGCGAGCGCAACCGACAGGGCGCCCCGAAGGCCTGCCCAGAAAGTCAAGTGTCGCCATGCCCATGGAATCGGGGGAGGCCTGGTCGCCGCGATGCCCAGCAGCCCGTAGACGGGCACCGCCCGGGTCACCAGCATGACAAGGAAGACGACCACCACCAGCCCGAGAACGGGCAGCAAGCGCCAGGCTGGCAGCGCAGCCCCCACCAGGATGAACAGCATCGCGTTCAAGACGAATGCGAGCAGGCTCCAGAAACCGAGCAGCTGCGGACCGTGCAGCCTCCCGATGGCCGATCCGTATCGCGCCACCACGATGCCCGCCACAACCACGGCGACGATGCCCGACGCGTGGACGACATCCGCGGCAAGGTAGCTGCCGTACGCGATGACGAGGGTAGCCAGGATCTCCAGCGGCGCGTCGTCGGCGAAGCGCAGCAGCAGCAATCCGAGGAAGCCGACCGCCAGGCCGATCGCGGTTCCGCCGAGCGTGATCTCGAGAAACCGCAGGGCCGCGTCGCCGGCCGACGGAGCGCCGCTGAGGATCGTTCCCAACACTGCAGTGAACACCGCAACGCCGGTGCCGTCGTTGAAGAGACTCTCGCCTTCGAGAATCGCGGAAAGGCCGGCCGGAGCTTTCATCCGGCGCATCAGCGTGACCACCGCGATCGGGTCTGTGGCGGCCAGGATCGCGCCGAGCAGCATTCCGCTCGCCCAGCTGAGCCCGAGGACGAGATGGGTCAGGGCCCCGATCAGGAGGACTGTCAAAGCGACCCCCGCGGTGGCGAGGAGGCCGACCGGCAGCAGGCGGCGCCTGAGCTCGGGCAGGTCGAGGGTGAGCGCCGCTTCGAAGACCAGCCCGGGCACGAAGGCTAGGAGGATCACGTCGGCGCTGACGTGCCCCAGCTGCCCGCCCGGCAGCAGTCCGACCACCACGCCTGCCGCCGCGAGCACCACAGGGTAGGGCAGCAGGCGCGCACGCTTGGACACCAGTCCGAGCACCGTCGCGAGGGCGCCGACCAGGATGATGAGCAGCAGGAATCTCTGCTGCGCGCTCATACCTCGACGCTCATGCCGTCACGCGCCGCCTTGACCTCTGTTCCGATTCGCTGCGTGAGGTCCGCGGCGAGCTCCCAGGGATGGGCACGCCACACGGTCATGCCGAAGTGGGTCAGGATCGCCAGCCGCGGCTTCGCCTCGCGGATTATCCGCTCGGCATCGTCCAGGCAAAGGTGCGGCAGCTCTGCGCGGCACTGCATCAGCACCACGTGGATGATCATCACGTCGGCCCTGTGCTGTTCGGCGATGCCGTCGTAGTAAGCCGAGTCGGTGACCCAGCCGAGCCGGTCGCCGAACCTGAACCCGTAGGTCTCGACCTGGTGCTTGTGGCGTGGGCTCGTCGAGAACTCGATGCCGTTGACGTTGTACGTGGTCTCGGGCTGCAGTCTCACGACCTCCTGAGGGAACTGGCGGAGGTAGCGTAGGACGACAGGGTCGTCGTCGAGAGCGTCGGAAGGGCAGAAGAGCCTGCCGCGATGCGCAAAGCCGCCCTCGGTCATGGCCTCGACCATGACGTTGACATCGCCGCAATGGTCGAGGTGACGATGGCTCACGACGATCGCATCGAGCTTGGTCAGGTCGACCTTGCGCTTGGCGTACTGGACGATGGCGCCCGGCCCGGGATCGAGGGCGATACGCGCCTTGCCATCCTCGACATAGATGCCGCCAGACGCGGCCAGCTGCTTGGCCACCATGAACCGAGCCCCCGCCGTCCCCATGAAAGTGAGCTTCATTTCTTTTGGTGGTGGCCCGCGGCGCCGGAAGGGGCGTCGGGTTCGGTACGTCCTCCCCGCTTGCCGGAGAGGTGGCCCGCAGGGCCGGAGGGGGCGTCGGTTAAAGCAACTTCGCTCAAAGCGGCCTCGGTCTCGCCACCGAAGTACCGCTCGTAAAGTTCGTCGACCCTCCCGAGCGTGTCGATTTCATCGACGGGCTTGTCGTCGCGGATGCGCACGATCCGCGGGAAGCGGAGCGCGTACCCGCTCGCGTGCCGGTTGGAGTGCTGGATGGAGTCGAACGCGACCTCGAGCACGACCTCCGGCTTCACCAGGCGCGCCCACCCGCGGTCCTCGAGCGTGATGGCCTTGAACCGCTCGGTCATGGTGGCGATCTCCGCGTCCGTGAGGCCCGTATACGCCTTGCCCACGTTGAGCAGTTTCCCCGTCCTGATGTCCTTGACCGCGAACGTGTAGTCGGAGAGCACGCCCTTGCGCTTGCCATGGCCCCACTCGACAGCCGTCACCACCACGTCGAGCGTGGCCAGCGGCCTCTTGAGCTTCAGCCACGCGAGCCCGCGCCGCCCCGGCGTGTAAGGGCTCATCGGATCCTTGGCCATCAAACCCTCGTGTCCGCGCTCACGGGTCTCCGCAAAGATCCGGTCCAGGTCATCAGGGCTTGTCGCCTCTTCGAGCCGGGCGAGCAGAAAGGGATATTCGACACCTAGACCCTCGAGCAGGCGCCGGCGCGATTCCAGCGGCTCGTCGAGCAGCGAACGTCCATCGAGGTGCAGGAGGTCGAAGATCACGAGCACCACGGGGACTTCGCGCCTCAGCTGTTCGGTGACCTGCTTGCGACCGAGTCGGTGCTGGAGCTCGAAGAACCGCAGCACCCTGCCGTCCCGGTGCGCGAGCACCTCACCGTCGAACAGCACATCATGACCAAGCCCTGGAGCGCTCTCAGCAAGCTCGGGAAAGGCGGCGGTCGTCTCCTTCAGGTCCCGCGAGAAGAGCTCGACGCGGCCGCCTGAATGATGCAGCTGGCAGCGCACCCCGTCGTACTTCTCCTCGGTCCACACCTTGTCCGCGCCCATCCTCTCGAAAGCCTCGGCCGCCGTCTCGACAGGGCTCGCAAGCATGAAGCGCACCGGCTGGAAGATTGTGACGCCGGTGGTTTCAAGTTGACCGCGTTTGCAGCGAACGGCGGTCTCGCCGATATCGCCTGTGATGAGGTGGAGGCGCTTGACCTGCGTGACCGGCAGCCCGAACGCCTCCGCGATCGCCGCCTCCACGAGGCCCTCGCTGAGGCCGATGCGCATCTCGCCCGAGATGACCTTGACCACGAATCGTGCCGCCTCGGGATGAAGCCGGCGCAGCAGCTGTTCGAGGGGCGCCGCCTTGGCCTTGCCGCGTGCCACCCGGATGGCCTCGAGCGTCTCTTCGAGCTCGGCAAGCAAGACGTCCTCGGGCTGGGTGCGGCCCTGGAGTGCCTCACCTGCCCAGTCGCCGACGTCGGAGTGCTTGCGGAAGATGGCCTGCAGCTCATCGGGGTCCCGGCCCGAGATCGATTCGACGACATTGCTCGCCACCGCCCAGCCAAGGCCCAGCGTCCGGCGCTTCGAGGGGCCGAACGCGCGCCCACTCATGAACACCGACGCTCGCCTCAGGTCCTCGTCGTCGAGCGAGCGAAAGTAGGCGGCGAGGACCCGCGCCTTCTCCGAGGTCGCCGACGTGGCGCCGACGGCAGCCCCGACCCGCGCGAAGTCGAGGATGCTGCCTCCTCCACTCTGTCGCGTCACGGTGGCCTATCGTAATTCGCATGCGACGCTGTCCCTATCTGGAGGAGTATTTGAAGGAGCGTCGCTCGCTCCTGCGCGTGTACCGGTTCGACTGCCACGTCGACCGAAAGTCAAAACGCAGATACGCTTTGAGCGACAGCCCCCCGATCTGCGTGCGCAACTTCGAGGATTGCCCCCTGTACCAGGCGGAGAAGCGGCGAGAGGATCACACGATCACCCGCTACACGGATTGAGATGCACTGTCTGCCAGGCTCCGGCCCTGCCACTTGACGGCACGTGCGTCTTCTGCCATGCACCGATCTACGAACAGGCCGATCCCGATGAGCTGCTCGACTACCTGGCGGAGAGGATTCCGATCGCCAAGGTCAAGAGGGTCCACAGGAACCGCGGAGCCATCACCGAGGTCGCGATCGAGGTCGGAGGGCGGCCCTTCAAAGTGTTCAGGAAGAAGGGAGCTCTCGAGGTCGAGCCCCCGGTCCACCTGACGGCGTGGGTCGACCTGCTGCTCACCCGACTCAGCGACGCCGCAGGCGGTGACGCCGACCTGCGCCGTGCGGTCCTTCGCTCAGGCTGGGCCCTGCGCTGAGGCACCACGCCCCGCGAGATCAGAGCGCCAGCGCCAGCTGCTCCGTCGCCTCGAGCGCCGAGGCTCGGATGCCTCTCTTGCGAAGGTGGCGCGCGAAGTCCTCGGTGTAGCCGTGAACCGTGTAGACCTGTTCGGCGCCGGAGCGCTCGACCACCTCGATGAGCTCGTCGAAATCGCAGTGGTCTGAAAGGTCGAACGTGGCATCGGCGCCGAAGATTCGCGCGAACTCGGCGTCCTTGGCCCAGCCCGAGACGAGTGCAGTGCGGTAGCGGCCCAGCCTGCGCACCTCGTCCTTGCCGGCAGGCGGAGCGATGACGACGCGACCTGGCACGGTCTCGCTGTTCAGCTCGATCCAATCGGGGAGCGATTGCCCCGCCATCGCGTACGCGTGAGCGCACGGGACGCATCGCTTCTCCAGCGCAAAGGTGAATCCGTAGTTGGACAGGGCGAGCATGACTTCCTCTGTCTTGCCGAGCGCGTGGCAAAGAAGCACAGGCGTGACGCGGCTGTCGAGCGCGAGGCGGCACCAGCGCGCGATCGCCTCGACGGTCATGTCGGGGTCTCCGAACCGGAAGTGCGGCCGCCCATACGTGCTCTCCAGCACAAGGACGTGCGCCTTTGGAACGTGCGTCGGCGGCACGCCGCCCGGCTGGCGGATCTTGATGTCGCCGGTGTACAGCACCCTCGTGCCCTGGTGCTCGAAGAGCAGCTGCGCCGAGCCGAGCATGTGGCCCGCCGGGTGCAATGTGACAGTCGCCTGCCCGCGCCGCATCGGCTCGTGATAACCGAGCATCCGCCAACCGCGCGGCCGCCTCGATTCGGGGATGAGGGCCAGCGTCTGCGGAGTGAGCAGCGCCTCCTTGTGGCGGCGCGCGTGGTCGGTGTGCGCGTGCGAGATGAACGCGAAGTTGCGGACCACCAGCGGATCCAGCCACAGGCGATGCCCCGAGATCGAGACGCCGCGGTCCCACACGACGTGCGCTGTCACTTCCCGCTGATGTCCAACCGCAGCCGGTCGTGCTCGGCGAATAGGTTCCGAGGAACCTCGACCCCGGCCGCCGCATACGCCTCGAACGGCACGCCGATATCGGCCACCCAGACTTCGCCGGCCACGCTCGGCCCATCTCCCATCAGCAGGCCGGGTTTGGCCAGACCGAGAGTCACCGTCGTGTTTGCACGCACAGTTGGAGCGTAGGCGAGCCCGGTGTCGGCGTCGAGGCCTGAGGGCACATCGACAGCGATCACACGCGAGCCTGAGCCGTTGATCGCCTCGATCCACGCGGCGAACCTGCCTTCCGGCCGCCTGGACAATCCGGTGCCGAAGAGCGCGTCGAGCACGACCTCGGCCCCTTCGAGCCGGAGGTCGCCCGAAACCTCGATTCCCTGCTTGCCCAGCGCCTCCGCCTCCCGAGCCGCGGGGCCTCGAAGTCGGCCGAGGTCGACGCAGCTGACCGAGACGAGCCGGCCCCAGCGGTGGAGGTGGCGCGCAGCGGCCAGGCCGTCGCCGCCGTTGTTTCCGATCCCGCAGATGACGGCGGTCCGCCCCTGGCAGAAGCGGGCGACCTGCCAGCCGGCAGCTTCCATCAGCCACTCCACCGAGATGCCGAAGCGCTCTTCCGCCAGGCGGTCGACCTCGGCGACCTGGCGGCTAGTGAGGGTCGGTAGGTCGTGCGACGACAAACGAGCAGTACGGGTCGTGGCGATGGATGGAGTCGGCCTGGGAGACCGCGGTGCCGAGCAGCTGAGAGATGAGGTGGGGGGTGATGCTGCAAACCTGGGGGAACTTCAGGGCGGTGTTGCGGAAGGGACAGTTGTGGATGGTCACCTTCACGCCCTCGGAGGTCTCGGTCCGCTCGGCCAGGGTGCCCGCGCGCCCGATCCAGGCGACCACGCGGGTCAGCTTCTCGTCGAACTCCAGGCCGTCCAGGCTGGGTGCGATGGCGGCCGCATGGCGCGTGGCCATCCGCTCGAAGACCTCGTCCAGAGCGTCTGGGCCGCCCATCTCCTGCACCTCCTGCAGGACCATCGTCGCGAGCTGCCCGTAGCGCTTGGGAAACACTGAATCGGCTCGTTCGGTAAGGGTGAACAGCAGGGAAGGGCGGCCACGCCGGCTCTTCTCTGGGGCGCTGACGACGAACCCGTCACGCTCGAGGTTCGTGAGGTGCTGGCGAACCGCGTTAGGGGTCACGCCGAGGTCTGCGGCGATGGTCTCCGCGCTGGCATGGCCCTTGCGCCGGAGCAGCTCCAGGACTTCCATACGGGTCGAGCGGCCGGCGATCATGGTGGGCACATCCGGTCGCTGGCGGCGATGCTAGCACAGCACGGAAGCATTTATTACATGGGGATCTTGACAAAAGAACTGGGTCTCGTAAAATTTGGCCCAGAGAGGGAAAGATGACCACGATAAAGCAGGCAAGCCGAGCCATCGAGCACATGACCGCACGCGAGCGTCGCGTCCAGCGGGCCAAGTACGCGCGCCGGAACAAGATGCACTACATCGACAAGCTCCTGAACGAGCTCGAGATGCTGAATCTGGCCGA
>JBGOTG010000121.1:0-7865 GCA_041476405.1 Candidatus Dormibacteraceae bacterium
CAGGCGGCGACTCCGTCTCGCCAGTTCGCCTAGATCCCCACTGTCAAGGCGGATTCCAAGCTGGCCGCGCAGACCAAGCTCCTTGATGACGGAAATGGCACGGCCTACACCGCCGATGGTGTCGTATGTGTCGACGAGAAACGTGGTCCGCTCAGGGAAGTCCCGTGCGAAAGCGCCGAACGCGTCGATCTCAGTTGGAAAGGCCTCGACATACGAATGCGCCATCGTGCCGGCGGCGATCAGACCGAAACGCCTGGCTGCCTCCACGTTGCTCGTGCCGACGAATCCAACCATGGCGGAGAGTCGCGCCACGTCGATGCCGGCCTCGATACCCTGAGTCCGCCTAAATGCGAAGTCGACCAGGTCGCGGCCGCGTGCTGCGATCACGCATCGCGCCGCCTTGCTGGCGATTGTGGTGTGGTACGTGACCTGGTTGAGCAGGAAGGTCTCGATCAACTGCGCCTCTGGGAGCGGCGCCGTCACTTCAACGAGGGGTTCCCCGCCGAGCACGATTCGGCCCTCGGGAACGGCCCAGACGTCGCCGGTGAAGCGGAACCGGCGGAATGCCTCCAAGTCGCGAGGTGTGAACCCGAGGGTCTCGCGCAGATATCGGAGATCCCCGTCATCAAACCGGAGCTCCTGGAGGTAGTCCAGGCAATGCTCGACGCCCGCGGCAACCAAGAACCCGCGCGTCTCGGGCAGCTGCCTTACGAAGAGACTGAAAGTCGCCGGCTCGGTCATGCCCCGACGCCAATAGCTAGCCGCCATATTCAACTCGTAGAGGTCGGTCAGGAGCCCTGACATATCCATCCTGCTTGCCTCAGCCGAACCGATCCTACATATCAGGCATCGGCGACGAGCCTTCGCCCCTCTTCTCCGGGACCTCGGTGACGATGGCCTCAGTGGTCAGCACCATTGCTGCGATCGAAGCTGCATTCTGCAGTGCGGACCGCGTCACCTTCGCGGGGTCGACGATGCCGGCCTCGAACATATCGACGAAACGATCGTTCAAAGCGTCGTAACCGCCGCCAGGCTTCATCTCGCGGACACGTTGGAGAATCAGAGAACCCTCCTTGCCCCCATTCGCGCAGATCTGCCGGATCGGCTCTTCCAGCGCCTTTTCGACGATGCGCAAGCCCGTGAGTTCATCTCCGGCCAGTCCAAGGCCGTCCTTAAGCACCTGTTGGGCCCTGATCAGGACCGTACCGCCGCCCGAGACGATGCCCTCGTCGACCGCGGCCTTCGTGGCGAGTATGGCGTCCTCGATCCGATGCTTCTTCTCCTTCTGCTCCACTTCGGTGGCCGCCCCAACCTTGATCAAAGCGACGCCGCCGGACAACTTGGCGAGGCGCTCCTGCAACTTCTCCTTGTCATAGTCGGAGGTGGTCTCCTCGATCTGGGCCTTGAGGGCTTTGATCCGTGCCTGGATGGCCTCGTGCTCTCCGGCGCCCTCGACGATGGTCGTATCGTCCTTGTCCACGGTCACACGGCGGGCGCGGCCGAGCTGCTCGATCTTGGTCTGGTCGAGCTTCAGGCCCAGATCCTCCGAGATGACAGTGCCGCCTGTCACTATCGCCATGTCCTCGAGCATGGCCTTGCGCCGGTCTCCGAAGCCGGGGGCCTTGACGGCGACGGCAGTGAACGTGCCACGAAGCTTGTTCACAACCAGGGTGGCGAGCGCCTCGCCCTCGACGTCCTCGGCAACGACCAGGAGCGGTTTGCCCTGCTGGATGACCTTTTCCAACACCGGCAGCATGTCGGCGATGGCCGAGATCTTCCGATCGGTGATCAGGATGAACGGGTCCTCCAGCACGGCCTCCATTCGGTCCGCATTGGTGATGAAGTAGGCCGAGGTGTAGCCACGATCGAACTGCATGCCTTCCACCACTTCAAGCTCGGTGGCAAGCCCCTGCGAGTCCTCCACAGTGATCACACCGTCCTGTCCCACCTTGTCCATCGCCTCGGCGATGAGCTTTCCGATCGCTGGATCAGCCGATGAGATGCCGGCGACCTGGGCCACGTTCTCGTGTCCCTTGACCGGGATCGAAAGCCTCTTGATCTCCGCAACCACCGCCTCGACCGCCTTCTCGATGCCCATCTTCATCTGCATCGGGCCGGCGCCTGCGGCCAGGTTGCGGAAACCCTCGTTGATCATGGACTGAGCGAGAAGTGTGGCCGTCGTCGTGCAGTCGCCGGCGACGTCGTTGGTCTTGGTCGCCACTTCACGCAGCAGCTGCGCGCCAACGTTCTCGGCGGGGTCCTGCAGGTCGATGTCCTTGGCGATCGTCACCCCGTCGTTGATCACCAGGGGAAGTCCGTACTTCCGTTCCAGCACCACGTTGCGTCCTTTGGGCCCCAGGGTGACCCGGACTGCGTCGGCGAGGACATCCATACCGCGCTTGAGGGCTTCGCGAGCCTCAACATCGAAGACGACAACCTTAGCCATGTCAACTCCTAGTGGTTCCCGGTGGGCGGCACTTCGTCGGCACATTCGTCTACTGAGTCAGGACGTCGCTGGAGAGACGGTTTGCGAGCTCAAACTTCGCACCCTGGCGTAGCCATGCACAGGCACAACCGGCCCCCGACTTAGTGGACCTCTGGCCTACTCCAGTCCTACCCCGAGATGCGCACCCCTCGAAACCTGGAGGGGCCCACCGCCTGGGGGTCGAACGGCTCTAGTTGAGACTCCGGCGTTCACCGACACTTACTCAAGCCATGAGCAAGACCAGTGAAAGGCGGGCGGATGAGGCAGCATCTCCTGCCAACGGAGGCGGCGAGGAATTCCTGGAAAGGCGGCGCACGTACGAATACATGCAGTTGCACGAGCGCTGGATTGCCTGTCCTGAGTGCGGAGGCCGCGAACTGGTGCGCCCAGGTCCTGAGATCCACCGCCGGATCCCAGAGGCGTGGGGCGCTTGTGAGGTCTGTGGGGCTGCCTTCGCAAGCGGTCCGGATGGAAGGTTGCGCCTATTGGCGCCGAGAACCACAAACCATGGGGGCCCGCAGAACCCTCCGTCGCGGCAGCATGAGCCGTCGGTCCAGAGGAGAACGCCCGTCACGGCCAGGCGAGGCGGATCCCAAACCGCGACGCCGACCGATCGGAATCCCAAACGCCGGCGTGGCACGCCGGCCGAAGAGGGCCACGAAGGCCCTCCAGGTGTGCAGGGTGCGAACATAGGCTACTGGCAGGCCGGCGGCGTAACCAGGGCAGGGGCCAAACGCTCGAAGCGGCCCTAGTGCGGCTCCAGTTATAAATGCGCCCTAACCCGCTCCTCGTCTTCAGCTCGCCGTGACCCCCACCATTCGGCTCGGCAGATTGTTTGGAGTCGAGATCGGATTCAACTGGAGCCTGATCTTCATATTCGTCCTCATCGCATGGACGCTGGCGACCAGCGTGCTGCCCCAGGACGTTCCAGGGCTTGGACAGGCGGCTTACTGGGTGGCCGGAGCGGCCGGTGCGATCGTTTTCTACGCATGTCTGCTGACCCACGAGTTGTCGCACGCTCTGGTGGCGCGGCGAAATGGAATGCAGGTCGCCGGCATCACACTGTGGCTGTTCGGCGGGGTTTCGCAGCTGGAAGGCGAACCGAAGAGCGCGAGCGCGGAGGCTCTGATTGCCGGCGTCGGGCCGTTGACCAGCTTCGCGGTCGCCCTGATCGCTCTGGCGTTGGCGCTGGCAACCTCCTCCAACGCCCTCGTTTCCGACCTGCTGAGCTGGTTGGCGTTCGTGAACCTGGCCCTGGGTCTGTTCAACCTGGTCCCGGCCTTCCCCCTGGACGGCGGCCGGCTATTGAGCTCTCTGTTCTGGTGGCGATCTGGCAGCCGCCAGCGCGGTGTTCACAACGCAGTGCGGGTCGGCCGCGTGTTCGCCTACTTGATGATCGCCACCGGCATCCTGGAACTGTTCACGGGCGCCGTCGTCGACGGAATCTGGATCGCGTTCATCGGCTGGTTCCTCCTATCCGCCGGCGGCTCTGAAGAGGCCGGAACCACGATCAAGGCCCTTTTGAAGTCGGTCCCGGTGTCGGCCGCCATGACCTCACCGGTCGTGATCATTCCTGACTGGCTCACCGTCCAACAGTTCCTGGAGTCGGTCGCGCCGCAGCACAGGTTCACCACCTACCCCGTCCACGATCCTGCCGGCAAGCTGACCGGTGTGGTCCGCCTTGCGGAGCTCGTCAGAGTCCAGGGCGTTGATCGAGGCGGAAAGCGACTCAGTGATTGCGCCCGCCCGATCTCTCAGGTTCCCGACGCACGGCCAGGCGAGGACCTGGCCGTCGTCATGGAACGCCTAGGAGCCGCGTTTGACCAGCGGGTACTCGTTTTCGACGAGGGCCGGCTGGTAGGCATCGTTTCACCCGCCGACGTGGCCCGCCTCCTCAGCGTCCGACAGACCCTGCGTGGGGCCGCAACCCCGGGCTAGCGGCGGGACGGACCGGGGCCACAACCGCCAGGGCGGCCGCCAAGGACTGCGACCGCTTCACGCCCGTGTCTACCTGGTGGGCGTCCTGCCATGGTTGGAACTCCATCCGATCCAGGACTTCGAGCGTGGCGTCTGACGACATCGCGCCGCCACGATTCCTGGCGGCGAGCCGCCGGCGAAGAAGCGCTCGAGGCGCGACGCAATGTATCTCGATCATGTCGGCACAGGTCGCTTCTGCAACACGTCGCGCAGCCTCACGTGTGCTCTCCTCGCGCCATGTCGCATCGAGGATCACCGACAGGCCGCGCTCGAGAGCCAGGCGTGCGCGCCGCAGCATCTCGCCGTATGCGGATTCAACCAACTCCGGCCTGTAGAGACCCTCGCCTGGGGCTGCCCTGGCCGGCGTGTCATGCGCGAGTCCGGCCATATCCTTGCGAACGTCATCCGATCGGAAGAGGGCCCAGCCGAGCCTATCGGAGAGCTTGGCCGCCAGCGTTGACTTTCCGCTCGCGGGCAGACCTCCTATGAGGACCACCCTCACGCGCGCGTGCTCCAGGTGGCGCACAGACAGCGCAAGCAGACGTCGCGCTTCGGTGGCCGACCCACGGTCACCCTGCTGGTGGCGGATGCAGGCCACTTTCGCCCTGACGTGAGCTCGGTAGGCGACGTAGTGGTGGATCAGCGAGTCGGGGTGAGACTCGGCGGAGAACTCCACGTAGCTGCGCAAGAACGACCGTGCCAGGGCCGGTGCGCCCAGGCGCTCGAGATCCATGGCAAGGAACGCCACGTCGGCGAGCACATCTCCGTGGCGGAACTGGTCGTTGAACTCGATGCAGTCCAGGATGCGCGGGCCGTCCTCGAGGCAGAAGATGTCGTCCGCCTTGAGATCCCCGTGGCCGTCGCAGGCCATCCCACGCTCAACACGCTCCTTGAAGAGTGGTGCCCGGCCCGACAGATATCTTCTGACCAGCTGTTCCACGCGTCTGGCGGCAGCCGACTCGAGGACAGGGCCGACGGAGTCCGTCATCTCGACGAAGTTGGCCTCCCAGTTGGCCCGCACCGAATCGGTGGCGGCGGCCGTCGAAATCGCGACGGACCGGGTGGCGCCGGCATGGAAGGCTGCGACCAGGCGGGCGATTCTACGCACATCGTCGCCGACGTCGGCGCCCGATCGCATGAGCGCAGACAAGCTGCGCTCGGCAGGCAGGCGCCGCATGACCACCAGCGAGTCGCATGGCAGCCCGTGGACGTCCAGAACCGACGCCACACCGAGGTACACGTCGGGGCTGAGGCGCCGATTCAGCTCGACCTCCCGCCGGCAGGCCCACAGGCGGGCTTCAGGCGTCGAGTAGTCGAGGAACGCGGTTCGGATCGGCTTCTTCAGCTTGTACGCGCGATCACCGACCAAAAGCACATTAGAGATGTGGGTCTCGATCAGACCCGAGGGACTGCTCATTCCTACACGGTCTCACCAGGAGCAGCCCAGGTTCAGGGCTGATCGGCCTCGCCGACGGGTGACATATGGGCGACTTTGCAACGGCTCTGGCGGGAGAGGCGCCCGAACCGTCTCTAGGGGGCCATTGGGCCCTTTTCACCCCAAGTGTGGCGCACGAATCTGAGGTTGATGGCACTGATCACGATTCCACCGCCCCGCGCCTGGTCGGTGACGCCGAACCTGATCGACTACGAGGCGACGCGCGCCACCTTCACCTGGGAGGCGGCGGCTGAGGCGCTGGACGGCCTGCCGCACGGCGGCGGGCTCAACATCGCCCACGAAGCCGTAGACCGGCACGCCCTGGGACCGCACGGTGACCGGGTCGCCATCCGCTGGCTTGGCAAGTCCGGCGACCAAAAAGACCTGACCTATGCTCGGCTTCGTCAGCTGACGAATCGCTTCGCCAACGTCCTGCGCGGGCTGGGTATCGGGAAAGGCGAGCGAGTCTTCATATTGGCCGGCCGGATCCCGGAGCTGTACGTTTCGGTTCTCGGCACGCTCAAGAGCACGGGCGTCGCCTGCCCCCTTTTCTCGGCGTTCGGGCCAGAACCGATCCGCCAGCGCCTGCAGATCGGCGATGGTCGCGTGCTTGTCACCACCGAGGCGATCTACCGACGCAAGGTGGAACCGATCCGCGAGTCTTTGCCAGGCCTTCGGCACGTCCTCCTGGTCGGTGAGAACGGAACCGCCGGCCTGCCGGGGACGCTCGCTTTGAACCGGCTGATGGAGCAGGCATCACCCGACTTCGAGATCCCGCCCACCGCACCAGAGGATATGGCGCTGCTTCATTTCACCAGCGGCACGACAGGCACCCCAAAGGGGGCGGTGCACGTGCATCAGGCGGTCGTCGCCCACCATTCGACAGGCAAGTACGCGCTCGACTTGCACGACGCCGATGTGTTCTGGTGCACCGCCGACCCCGGCTGGGTCACCGGGACGTCCTACGGCATCATCTCGCCGCTCGTCCACGGTGTCACCAGCGTCGTGGACGAGGCCGAGTTCGACGCCGAGCGTTGGTACGGTATCCTGCGCGACCACAAGGTCACGATCTGGTACACGGCCCCGACCGCAGTCCGGATGATGATGAAGGTCGGGGCTGACGTCGCGCGACGTTACGACCTGCCGGCGCTGCGCTTCATCGCGAGCGTGGGAGAGCCCCTCAATCCCGAAGCCGTGACCTGGGGCGAGGAGGCCTTCGGGCTGCCCATACACGACAACTGGTGGCAGACGGAGACCGGCGGGATCATGATCGCCAACTACCCGGCCATGGAGATCCGGCCTGGCTCGATGGGCCGTCCGCTGCCTGGCATCGACGCTTCCGTGGTCAAGCGAGACTCTCTTGGCCGCCTGCGCACCCGCTCAGGCAAAGCGGTGGAAGCTCGCACAGGCGAGGTCGGCGAGCTTGCGCTGCAGCCCGGATGGCCTTCGATGTTTCGTGGCTACCTGCACATGGAGAAACGCTACCGCCGCTGCTTCCGCGGCGGATGGTACTTGACAGGCGACCTCGCGCGGCGCGATGCGGACGGCTACTTCTGGTTCGTGGGCCGGGCCGACGACGTGATCAAGAGCGGCGGCCACCTGATCGGCCCGTTTGAGGTCGAGAGCGCTCTGATGGAGCACCCCGCGGTGTTCGAAGCGGGCGTCATCGGCAAGCCCGACCCGGTGGTCGGCGAGATGGTGAAAGCGTTCGTATCCCTGCGCGCCGGTTTCGAGCCTACCGAGGACCTCCGGCTCGAGCTGCTCGGCTTCGGCCGCCGGCGACTGGGAGCGGCGGTCGCACCGCGCGAGATCGAGTTCGACCAGAACCTGCCCAAGACACGCAGCGGCAAGATCATGCGACGCCTGCTCAAAGCCCGCGAACTCGGTCAGCCGACCGGGGATACATCGACGCTTGAGGCCGCGCGATGAGCCAGGCTCCCGCCGTCGCGAGTACCGGGCTGGAGCGCG
>JBGOTG010000122.1:0-7839 GCA_041476405.1 Candidatus Dormibacteraceae bacterium
GGACCGCGACGTCATCGTCGCGCACGTGCTCGACGCCGAGACCATGTATGCGCGCAAGCTCGGGCTCCGCTTGAAACAACCTGCCGTGGGAGACCTCGCCGGCGTTCGCGAGCACCGCAATGCGATAGTCGCCGGCATCCGCGCGGGCACCAAGGGCGTGACCGAAGGCGGCTGGCCGGCCCGCTACGCGGCCAGGCGCATCGCGTGGCATGCCACCGATCACACCTGGGAGATCGAAGACAGAAGCGGCTAGGCGGAGAAATCGCCCGGCGCGCCAGTAAGATGACGCCGGATAGGAGCTGACCGTCTCCGCCGACTTGGGATCGGAGAGGCGTGTATGACCAGCTAGGGGAGGGTTAGTGGCCGGTCGGCCGAGGATGGCCGCGGCAATCGTCGCGATCGCGCTGAGCGTGGGCACGCAGGCTGCTCCCATGCGAGCGCTGCCGGCGCTCGCCAGTGTGCCGGCGCCTGGCATCATCGCGACCTTCGCCGGCGGCGGACTCGCGACCGGAATCGCCATTCAAATTCCGCAGTCTCCGATCGGCCTTGCCATCCACGGCACCACCCTGTACATCGCCGACCGGGACCACTCGGTGATCCGAGCCCTGAACACAGCCACAGGGATCGAGTCCATCGTGGCCGGCAACGGCACAGAGGGGACAACGGGCGACGAGGGCCTGGCGACCGCCGCCGAGATCGACCGCATTGGAAGCCTGGCCGTCGATGCCGCGGGCAACCTGTATTTCACGCAGTTCGACCGGGTTCGCAAGGTCACAACCGCAGGCATCATCTCGACGGTCGCAGGCGGCGGCACCGGTGACCTGGGTGATGGGGGCCCGGCCACTTCCGCCAGCATCGCCGAGCCGGCGGGTGTGGCGCTGGACGCTTCAGGCAACCTGTTCGTTTCCGACTCAGCCCATGAGCGTGTCCGGAAGGTGGACACGAACGGCGTCATCACCACCGTCGCCGGGACCGGCACGTCGGGCTACAACGGTGATGGAATCGCGGCCACGACCGCCCAGCTTGACTGGCCGGCCGGTGTATGGGTGGACGCAGCCGGCACCACGCTCTGGATCGCCGACAGGTTCAACAACCGCATCCGCGAGGTGGCCGCCGGGATCATCAACACGGTCGCGGGGACGGGGGTCGTGGGGTTCAGCGGTGACGGCGGCCTGGCGACGGCGGCGACGATGTCGGGACCGAGCGGGCTCTCTCTGAATGCCGGCGGCGACATCTTCATAACGGACACCAACAACGCCAGGGTTCGTGTGGTGGATCACGCCAGCCTGAAGATCTCGACGGTGGCCGCCGGCCTCGCCGCACCGGTGTCGGCGATTCAGGATGGATCGGGCAACCTGTACATCGCCGACTACAACGCGCGCCGCGTGCTCAGGATTGATCCTGCCGGCACGATCACGACCGCTGCCGGAACCGGCGATACCTGTGGGCTCAATGGCGATGGCGGACAGGCAAATGCGGCCGTCATCTGCTCTGCGGACGCGCTCATCCTGGATGCGTCGGGCAACGTCTTCTTTTCGGACGTCTGGAACAGCACTGTACGCAAGATCGCGGCGAACGGGGTGATCACGACGGTCGCCGGCAATGGAATCCAGGGTTCGTCGGGCGACGGGGGCAGCGCAACCTCCGCCAAGCTGTTCGCCCCCCGAGGCCTGGCCTTCGACACCTCAGGCGACCTGTTCATCGCCGACACCAACAACGGCGTCGTGCGAGAGGTCGCACCCGACGGGACCATCACCAGGTTCGCCGGCACGACAGGAGTGCAAGGGTTCAGTGGCGACGGCGGCCCGGCGACCTCCGCGGAGCTCAACCATCCAGGCGGCATCGCGATCGACTCCGGCGGCAACGTGCTGATCGCCGACTGGTGGAACCAGCGGATACGCAAAGTGACGTCAGATGGAAACATCTCCACGGTCGCCGGTGTCGGAATCTGTAACACCGGCACGAACGGCGACGGCGGGCCTGCATCGCAGGCGTGCGTCGAGTACCCGACGGACCTTGCTTTCGACGGCAGCGGCAACCTGTACGTCGCAGCGAACCACAACCTGAGGCGGATCGACAGCGGTGGGACCATCACCACCGTCCTCTTCGACTACCTCCACTTCTTCCGCCATGTCGCAGTCGGCCCGGCAGGCCGCGTCGTTGCCTCACTTGATGACGGCCGGGTCGTGCTGGCCTCGGCGACGGGCGCCATCGTGGTCGCCGGTTACAACGGCGGGACGTTTGGAGGCTTTACAGGCGACGGTGGGCCATCGACGCAGGCGGCGATGGGTCCGCTCGGGGTCGCGGTGGACGCCGCCGGTGACATCTACATCGCGGACGCCGGCAACTCGCGCTTGCGCCGGGTGCAGGCTTTCGTCCCGCCATCACCACCGGCAGGGGTCACAGCTACTGCCGGCTATGAATCGGCAACCGTGCACTGGTCCGCGCCGGCCGACGCCGGTGGGCTGTCGATCTACCAGTACACGGTCACGCCATACGCCGGCGCCGTCGCCGGACCGCCGGTGACTGTCCTGGGTTCGGTGACTTCGGTCGTTGTAAACGGGCTCACAGTCGGCGCTCCGTACACCTTCACAGTGGCGGCCTCCAACGGTTGGTTCGGCGGGCCGGACTCTGCTGCCACGGCGCCGGTGACCCCGATGCCATTCGCCGCGCCGGCCAAGCCGACAGGTGTGACGGCAAACGCAGCGGGCTACAACGCCGCCCAGGTGCAGTGGACGGCGCCCGCCATCGATGGAGGGAAGGCGATCACCGAGTACTCGGTCACGCCATTCTCTGGCGCAACAGCCGGGACGCCAGTCACCGTTGCCGGCTCGCCGCCCGCGACGTCGGCCCTGATGACTGGACTTGCCGGGGGGCCATACACGTTCAAGGTCAGAGCCACCAACGCCATCGGGACGGGTCCAGCCTCGGCTCCATCGTCACCTGTGACCCCGGGGCGATTGACAGCCCCCGGAACGATCATCACGCACGCCGGGACGGCCGGCGCAGGCGCCGCCGTGGCAATAGGCCAGGTTCCGTACTCCCTCGGATTGGCAGGCGGCCACCTTTACGTCGGTGACATTGCCAACCCGGTCGTGCGCGACATCGACGTCTCCACCGGTCATGAGGCTGCTCTTGCCGGCAACGACGCGTTCGGATACTCCGGTGACGGCGGGCTCGCGCCTGCGGCCAGGATCAGCGCCGCAGGGGCGATCGCCAACTGCGGACCGGGCCTCACCTACTTTGCCGACACCTTCAACTACGTGATTCGAAGGATCGATGCTTCGGGCCACATCACAACGGTGGCCGGCACAGGTCAGTCCGGCTATTCAGGGGACGGCGGCCCTGCGACCTCGGCACAGATCAGCCGTGTGCTCGGCCTGGCATGCCGCAGCGACGGCGGCCTGTACATCGCGGACAGCGACAACGGCGCGGTTCGCATCCTGGACCGATTTGGATACATCTCCACGTGGTGGTACGGATTCCGTTTTCCGACCGGAATCGTCGAGATGGGAGGCATCAATGACTTCGTTGCCGTCTCGGACTCGAGCGCGAGTGCGGTCTGGCAGTTGAGCGATTACGGCGCCTCTGTGATTGCAGGCACCGGCGCCGCGGGCTACAACGGCGACGGCGGCCTCGCGAAACTGGCCAAGCTGAGTGATCCACGCGGGCTGGCGTGGTCCGCCGGCCTCTACATCGCCGACAGTGGCAACAACCGGATCCGACTGGTGGACGATGCGTCGGGACCGGGCACCATTTCCACCGTCGCCGGCGTTGGCTCCCGAGGTTTCTCCGGGGACGGCGGACTCGCCGTTCAGGCGCAGCTCGACGATCCGACCGATGTGAAGACCGACGGCACGACGCTATGGGTTGCGGACAGCCTCAACAACCGGGTGCGCAAGTTCGTGAGGTGGGGCGGGATCTCCACGGTGGCCGGCAACGGTACGCCGAGCCTGTCGGGCGACGGCGGGCAGGCTGCGCTGGCTCAGCTCGGCAGTCCGTTCGCGGTTGCCGTCGACGCGGCCGGCAATCAGTACGTCGCCGACGAGCAGAACTCGGCCATTCGAAAGATCGACCTCAGCGGTGTGATCACGACCCTCGCCGGCACCGGCGTCGCCGGTTTCTCGGGAGACAACGGACCGGCCGCCGGCGCCGAGCTCGACAGCCCGCACGGCGTGGCCGTCGATGCCGCCGGCAACGTCTTCATCGCCGACACCGGCAACGAGCGCGTGCGCAAGGTCGACCACCTCACCGGCACCATCACGACAATCGCCGGCAATGGGACTGCAGGTTTTTCGGGCGACGCCGGGGCCGCGGCGCTTGCGCGCCTCAACTTTCCCAGCGCAGTGGCAGTCGACGCAGGCGGCGACGTCTACATTGCCGACACCAAGAACAACCGCATCAGGATCGTAACCGCGGGCGCCATCCACACCTATGCGGGGAATGGAGCCGCCGGATATGCGGGCGACAACGGTGCGGCGACCGCATCAAAGCTCAATTCTCCGACTGGACTTGCGATTGACGCGAACGGCAACGTGCTGATCAGTGACTCGCTGAACAACCGCGTGCGCAGCGTCGCGATCGGAAGTCGCGTCATCACGACGATCGCCGGCAGCGGCAGCCAGGGTGCTGCGGGCGACAACGGCCCCGCCACGATGGCTCAGCTTGACTTTCCTGTCGGCCTGGCCGCGGCTCCGGGTGGTGAGCTGTTCATTGCCGATCCCGGCAATCAGCGAGTCCGGATGGTCGACCTGCGCGGAGTCATTTCGACAGTCGTCGGCCTTTGCGGCACCGTGGCGGATTTCGCGGGCGATGGGGGCATCGCAGCGCTCGCCCATTTGAACTTCCCATTTGGCGTCGCAGCCGACCAGTACGGCGATGTCTATGTCGCCGACGTGGATAACAACCGCGTTCGCGGGGCCGTCGGGTTGGCCGCGCTGGGCGGCGGCTCGCGAGGCCCTGCGTGCCAGGCCCCAGCGGCCACTCCGGGAGCACGGGGGAGCAGCCAGGCCCACGGCGCGGCGGCGACACGGATTGCCGAGGGCGGCGCCGGTGTGCTGTCCATGGCGCCAGGCAGGGCCGCGCCCCGTGGGTCCTTGAAAGCTCCGTCGCGACCGGCCAAGGCGGCTCCCGGGCACAAGCTCGTCGCCGCTGGCAAGCGGGTCACCGGGCTCGCGGCGGACGCCCCTCCGCCTCTGCGGATCCCTGCAGATTCCGGCTCGCCCGGCTCGTCCCGACCGGCGGCCAAGTCGGTGGTTCCAGGCGGAAATCTCGGCTCGGGTTCTGCAAACGGCAGGCTTCTCCTGATCGCCGCGTTCGCGACGCTGGCGGTCCTGCTTCTGGCGAGCCATCGCTACTGGAGGCGACGAAGGCCAGACGGCCGCCGAAGAGCCTGACGCCGGCCCGGCCCTCTGATGCAGGGTATGTTTGTCGACCGAATGCGTTGGCTCCTGGCCGTGCTGGCCCATCCCGACGACGAGTCCATGGGCGCCGGCGGCCTGATCGTCCGGCACACGCGCAACGACGTCATGGTCCACCTCGTTTGCGCGACACGTGGCGAGCGGGGCTGGAATGGCAAGCCGCCGGGCGCGCGGCGCGAGGATCTCGCCAGGATCCGCACGTCGGAGATGGAGGCGGCCGCGGCCGCGCTCGCGCTGGCCGGCGTCGAGCTGTGGGACTACCCCGACGGCGGCGTCGACAAGTGCGACCGCACCGAGATCACCCAGCGCATCTGGCAATTGATCACGACAGAGCCGCCGCCGTCGGTCATCACCTGGGGACCGGACGGCGGGTATGGACACCCGGACCACAATGCTGTAGGAAGCCGCACCGACGCCGCGGTCGCTGCGATGCCGGATGGCGACCGGCCGGCCCTTTACCACATGGCGGTGGACGAACAGCTCGCTGGATTCTACCGAGAGGCTCCCCGGCTCATTTCGCCGGACGCGGAAGCGCTGCCGACCGTCATCGCCGATCATGTCGACGTCGCAATGGACTTCAGCCCAGACGAAGTGCAGATGAAGCTGCGCGCCATCCACTGTCACCAGAGCCAGCTCGCGGACTGGATGGTCGAGATCGGCGAGCACCCGGCCTTGCTCCAGAGGGGTTGGGGCCACGAGCTGTACAACGCAGTGCCGTCGCGTGCGGCGGCCCTGACCGCCGGTGGTCTTTTGGGGGAGTTTGCATGAGCGCGATCAGCTCGACGGTGCGGGAAATGATTGCCAGCGTCGAACCGGTGATGTGGTTCACAACCCAGTCCACCTACGCTTCGGCGGGAACGAAGCCGGGCGCGTGCGACTTCTGCTTCGGCAACCCCCAGGAGATGCCGCTGGCCGAGATCACCCAGGCGCTGACCAACTGGGCGCGACCGCTGAACAAGGACTGGTACGCGTACAAGTTCAGCGTTCCGGAGACGGTGTCCGTCGTGGTGGAATCGCTTCGGCGGCGGCACGGGATCGACTTCGAGCCGGCAGACGTGTCGATGACCAATGGGGCGTTCGGTGCGCTCGCGTCCACGCTCCGCGCGGTGGTCGACCCGGGCGACGAGGAGATCTACCTCTCGCCGCCCTGGTTCTTCTACGTGCCGATGATCGTGTCGTTGGGTGCCAAGCCGATCCGCGTGGACCTGCCGGGGCCGGAGTTCGCGCTGCCGCTGGACGCCATCGAGCACGCGATCACCCCGCGCACGCGGGCGATCATCCTCAACTCGCCGCACAACCCGAGCGGCCGCATCGCGCGGTCGGATGAGCTGAAGCGCCTGGCCTCGGTGCTCGATGGCGCTTCGCAGCGGAACGGCCGCCCTGTGTACCTGCTGTCCGACGAGGCGTACAGCCGCATCCTCTTCGACGGCGCGTCATTCCAGACGCCGCTGCACTTCTACGATCGATCGTTCTTGCTCTACACGTACGGCAAGACCTTGCTGACGCCCGGACAGCGCATCGGTTACATCGCGATGCCGCCCTCGATGCCGGACCGGCAGGAGCTTCGAGGGGCGCTCTTCGCGTCCCAGGCCGCAAACGGTTATGCGTTTCCGAATGCGGTCATGCAGTACGCGCTGGGCGACCTCGAGAAGCTGACCATCGATGTCGGCGCCCTGCAGCGGAGGCGCGACAGGATCGTCAGCGCCCTGGTCGACATGGGCTATGAGGTTGTGACGCCTGAGGCCACGTTCTACGTGCTGGTCCGCTCGCCGCTGGCCGACGACGTCGCCTTCACCGAACGCCTGGCCGAAAAGCAGGTCTTCGTGATGCCCGGACGGCTGTTCCAGCTCCCGGGTTGGTTCCGGATCTCGCTGACCGCCAACGACGAGATGGTCGAGAGGGCGCTGCCGGGCTTCGCGCAGGTCCGCGAGGCAGCGCTGGCGGGCATTTCGGAGCGCTGATCGGCGATCGTGCGCCGGCGCCGGGCAACCGTCGGTTGCCTGGCAACGAATCGAGTTTGCCGCCCCAGGCCGGCCCTGGCTGCAGTAACCTGTGGGCTCGGCTCCGGTCGACCCGGAGCCCCAATCCAAGCGGGGGTGATTCGAGTTCATGGACGTACAGGAGGCAGTCGCTGAGAGCACGCCTGTCGAGGCTGCCCAGGATCAGGTCGAGAGCAAACGAGACGGGCTCCGCAAGTTCACGATGGGGCCGAACGACAGCCTCGAAGGCAAGCTCACCTACGACGGGTCTGTCCACGTCGACGGGCGCGCCGAGGGCGAGGTCCGCGTCACGGGCAACATAGACGTTGCTTCCGGGGCGAAGGTGAAGGCCTACCTGGAGGCCTCCAACGTCACCATCAAAGGCGACGTCGAAGGCTCCCTCAATGCCCGCGACAAGCTGGTGCTGGGGAAGAGCGCAA
>JBGOTG010000123.1:0-7625 GCA_041476405.1 Candidatus Dormibacteraceae bacterium
GCCTGGTCGGGCGGGACGATCCCTGCCCACAGGCAGTGCCCCGGGTTGGAGGCGATCTGCTCGACCTGTCGTTTCGCGCCGTCGAGCGCGTAGGCGATGTAGCCATGCCCATCCATCCAGAAGTCCCGTTCGAAGCGGCTTCGAAGGTCAGCGGCCCTGGCCTTCAGGTCCGGCCTCTTGCGCGCCATACCCAACAGGCCCTGGTAGAGGTAGCCCTGCACTTCGCACAGGGCGATCGGGTGCGGGGCAGGCGAACCGTCGGCGTGGTTCAGCGAGTCGTCGGAGTCCTTCCAGCCCTGGTTGCGCGCCCGACCTCCCGGATACTCGATGTAGCCGTCACCGTCACGGTCGCCGTAATTCTCGCACCAGCCGAGCGCGGCCTCGGCCGCCGGCCACAGCTCGTCGAACAGTGCGGTGTCGCCTGTCCAATCAAGGGTCTCGGACAGCACGCACAGAAAGAGCGGA
This sequence comes from Candidatus Dormibacteraceae bacterium, assembly GCA_041476405.1. GTDB lineage: Bacteria > Chloroflexota > Dormibacteria > Dormibacterales > Dormibacteraceae > Palsa-872. Next base: position 466 of record JBGOTG010000123.1, read on the forward strand.
GTTGCATCGATCGTGCCGTACAGGATGTTCGGCCAGAGCCCGCTCTCGACGGCCTCGCCTGAGCGAACCTCGTGGAGGATCTTGCCCGGCTCCTCCTCGCGATCCGCGTCGACCCGCCGGCCCTGGTGCGCGGCCAGGTAGCGAAGAACGCCGCGGGCCATCTCCGGGTTCGTGGGCAGCATCTGTATCGATGTGATGAGCCCGTCGCGCCCGAAGGGCACCGCGAACCACGGCAGGCCGGCGGTGGGATACAGGCCAGTCGAATAGCGTTCGATGAGCATCCGCAGGTCGTCGCGGCTCTGGTCGAGCAGCTCGTTGAGGGCGGGATTGTCTGTCCGAAACGACGCGCAGTCCGCCGCCCACTTCCGGTATGCGACTTTCGCGCGCGCAAGGCCCGCACCGAAGCCTGGCTCCTGAGTTCCGGCGCCGACGACGGGGTCCGCGCGCACGCCCACGTCCACGACGAGCGTGAACTTCTCACCGGGCGCGAGCCTGAGGCGGTGTTTCGTGCCCACGGGCGCGATGGCGACCCTGGTCGAACGCGCGTCGCCGGAGCCCCGGAACATGAGTCCATCGGATGTTTGGGCCGGCGGCGCGGGGGATGGCGGCGGCAGGGGCACTATCCCTCGTACGGCGAGCATCGCGGCGAAATCGGCGGCGAACACGAGATCGAGCGTCGTGTCCACGGGGCCCGGACTCGGGTTGGCGATCGTGATTCGTTCGTGCAGGCCGTGGTCGATGTAACGCTCGCGGCCGACGCGCAACGCGCCCGCCGCCAGGTCGAACGAAGCCCAACCGTGTTCGGTCTTCAGGTCGACCATTTCAGGTTCGGCACCGCCGATGAGCAGCCGGTACTCCGAGAGAAAGCGTGTGTCGCCGAACCAGAGTCCGTGGCCGTCGATGCTGTCCGGGCGCATCGAGCCGTCGCGGGCGGACGCTGCGAAATAGGCGTCCTGCTTGAGGATCGCGCGCTGGATCGGAGGCTGCGGCGTCAGCGCGCCACGCCGTCCGTCACCGCGGCGTGCTTCGTACTCTTTTCAAAGACCGGACGCGTGCCGACCGCATAGCCGGTCCATTCGCCGCGTGCAAGCAGGTCGACCGCCATCGCCTCGAGCTCGCGCACGCGCTGGTTCGCCCGGATCGCCTCGCGAATCGAGAGGATGCCCACGGCGGGATGCCTCTTCTCGATGACGTGGCGGAGCATGTTCAGGTGCGCGTTGTCGGGCACCCCCGGCTCGCGAATCCTTCGCACGGCGGCTCGCACCGTCGCCTGCGTGCCGTCAATCGCCTCGCCCTTGCCGAAGTCGAACTTGTAGCTCGGGCGGCGCCCTCCCGCCCGGCGCTCGCCGCTCAGCTTGATCCACTTCGCGTTCTCGGCCCCCTTGCCGACATCGATCACGAGTCGCACCGACCTGCCGCGGTTCTTGAAAGTGGCGTTCATGCGCGCGTAGCTCTCGCGCTGGCCCTCGAGGCCCTCATGCCTGCCGAGCGACAGCGGCGTCTCCGCGTCGAGCTGTATGCGGTCGATGGGGGTGAGAAGCGAGATGATCGCGAACGCGTGGGGGATGAGGTCGGCGATCACGCCGATGTCCGCGGCTGCGCCGGCCAGCGGCTGCTCCTCGAGGATCTCGATGCGGATCTCCTCGACGTTGTCGAGGAAGTCGCGCAGCGTCCTCTCCTCAGTGAGCAGCATCTGCAGCAGCCGGACCTCGAGCTTGAAGTAATAGTGGTCGGCGGCCACTATCTCGACTCCGCCCGGCGCATTGTCGAGGAACTCGCGGTAATCCTCGGGCGGCGCGCCCAGCGGCTTCTCGATGAGCACGACATCGCTCAGGTCGTAGTAGAGGGCGAGCGTGGGCAGGTGGGTCGCGGCCGGCGTCGCGATGTAGGTGATCACGTAGGAGCTGGACTCGAGCTCGCGTTCCAGCTGGTCGTGCGCAGGGAGTGAGGACCCGTCCCAGTAGAAGGCGTCGCCATGCGTGCGGACCTCGTCTTCGCGTGCCGCGAGTCGCTCGCGAGCGCCGGGCAGGTCCTGCTCCACGACGTGGATGCGGAAGTTGAAGAACTGCTTGAGCGTCTGCAGGTGCTGGTACGCCTTCTGGCCCCATTGCCCGAAGCCAACCAGCACGAAGTCCTTCTGCAGGTGGCGCTCCTCTTCGGCGAGCGCGTGCAGTCGGGCGTTCTTGATCGCCACTGCCGCCCCGAGCGCCAACCCCTGGACCCGCTCGACCTCCTCGGGCGTGAAGGTGCGCAGGTGGTCGCGCTCCGCCAGGACCGCGGCACCGATCGGCTGGCCGTCGGCGATGAGCGGAAGCGCAAGGAGCGATCGCACCCCGAAGGTCTTGACGTAGGAGGCGCTGACCCGATCGCTCGCGCCGGCGTCCTCGACGATGAGCGGCTCGCCTCTGTCGAGCACCTCGAACAGGAACGAGGGCTCCGAGCGTTCTCCGTGCTGGCGCCGCCACAGCTCTTCCTGGTCGGAGGCGGCGGCGCCGAACCACCCCTCGCGATCCTCTTCGTACAGGGCGATCTGGCATAGCGACGCGTCGACCAGGCGAGCCAGTCCCTGCGCGACCAGCCTCAAGGTCTGATCGAGGTCGATTGACGATGCTATGGCGCGGCTGACGTCCGCGCTGAGCTCGAGCTCCTCGCCGTGGCGCCGGGCCTCCTCGTACAGTCGCGCCGTCTCCACAGCGACTGCGACCTGCGCTGCGGCCGCCCGCAGCGCCTCGATCTGGCCCCAGTCCGGCCGGCGCTCGTACGAGCGGTGATAGCCGACCTCGAGGACGCCGGTCGCCCGGTGGTTGAGGTCTGACCCGAACGGCAGGAAGATCCTGATCAGGTCGGCGTGGCCGCTCTTCTCGAACACCTCGCCGGCCAAGGTGAACGGCGGCTCGCCTGCGCCTGCCTGGCGGCCGTCGGAGCTTCGCCCGATGAGGCATGCGGCAACGTGGGCGAGAATGCTGCCGTCGGTGCGCACCACCGGGACCTCGGCCCACATCGCCGGAACGGGAAGCGCGCCCGTGACCACGTCGCCCCGATCGATCCTGCCGTGCGCCGGCAGCGCTCCGACGACTGCCACCTGCCAGTTGCGGGCCACGTGGACCAGCACATCGTCAGGTGCGAGCTCGCGCTCTTCGTTCAGCGCCCAACGCGGTACCCGCGATCGTCGGGCCGCGCCGGCGCCTTGCGACGTCTCCGCCGATTCGATGACCGCCGTGGTCGCCGCGCCGGCGGCGCTGCTGACCACCATCCTCTCGCCGCCTCGCTCTTCGAGCAGGTAGACGCTGGCGAAGTGGAAATCGAACTCGGGCACCGCAGCGTCTGTGAGGTGCCCGGCGACCGCCTCCAGCACCTGCTGGCGCGAGGCGCCCGGCCTGAGCATCGCCGCGGTCATGTCGCCGAGCGCGCCCAGCAGGCGGTTGCTGTTCTCCAGCTCTTCGATGAGGCGCTGGCTGGCAAGCGAGCTCCCGATCAGCTCCGCGCCTGCCTTGAGCAGGAGGTCCGTGGCCGGCGCGCGCCGGACTGTGGCGAGTCGATCGCGACTGAGAATCACCAGGTAGCCATGGGGTTCCTCGTCGTTGCCCAATGCGTACGTGGCCACCGGGTGAAGGTCGGCGGAGGCCGTCGACCGCGCGATCGCCTCGGTCAGGACGGAAGGCCAATTGGCGGCCGGGTCCGGCCGTTCGATGCGTGGCGGCGCCGCCACCGGTGCGTGCGCGGTGACCAGCTCCAGGCCTGTGCGCTGCGCTCCGAACTGATAGATCGCGGCCGCGTCGAGCTCGCTCGCCAGCAGCAGCTCCGCCAGGGCGATCGACAGCAGGCGCCTCAGCTCTTTGATGTCGGTTCGAGCAGGGCCGGCGGGCGCGGTCAGGAGCGCCGCGAGCCTCCCGATCCCATCGAGCGCCGAACGCTCGGCCGAGGCAAGGACCGCCGCGACCATCCCCGCGGCGGCGGCGGCGCGGCGCTCGAGCTCGGCCAGCCGGGCGCCGTCCGGAGCCTGGTCGCGGCCGCGGTAGTTGAGGTAGACGAGGCCGAGGAAGCGGTCGCCGGCCAGCAGGGGCAGGCCGATCGTCGCCTGGACCTGGTAGCGCCGGATGAAGGTGCTGTCGATCTCCGAAGGCGCGTCCCTCGCGACCAGCTTCTGCCGCATGACAGTCAGCCAGACCGTCGAGCCGTAGTGATGGACGCCGAACTCGTCAGGGACCTTGCCCTGGCTCATGTCGCTCGAATATCGAGCCAGCTGCTCGCGCATGTCGGCCAGCGAGTCGAGCAGGCTTTCCTGCGGCTGGCCGGTCGCGAACGGCGCGTAATAGGTACGCGTCGACTCTTCGTACAGGAAGATGGAGACGATGTCGGCCTTCGAGGCGTGCTGCATGTCGGCGACCACGCCGCGAAGCACGGCACCAAGGCTGGACGCTGTCTCGAGTGGCGGTCTCACAGGGTCCCGCGCATAAGAATGAAGGAAAAGCGTGGGATCCTGAGGCTGGAGCGCAAAGAAAGCGCTCGGACTCGTCAGGGCAGGCGGCGGGCTCGCGAGACCGCGCCGAGCCATGCGGCGCTCGGCTTGGGCTGCCTCGCAAAAGTCTGCCGGTCCACCGCCACCAGGCCGAAGCTCGGCGCGTAGCCGAACGCCCACTCGAAGTTGTCCAGCAGCGACCAGTGCACGTAGCTGCGCACGTCGATGCCCTCCGCGATGCAGGCCTGGACCTCGTGCAGTGCGGCATCCATGTATGCGATTCGCTTCTCGTCGAATGAGGTGGCGATTCCATTTTCGGTGACGAGGATGGGGATTCCACCCGTGCTCTTCCAGGCGCGCCGAATGGCGCCACCCAACGCCCGCGGGTAGTTCTCGTAGCCCATCTGGGTCGTGGACTCAGTCTCGTCAAGGTCGCGCGTCCAGTCGCTCCAATCGTGGCCTGGGCTGCGAGGGCCCTCCGGCCCGATCCTAAAGCGCGTGTAGGTCTGCACTCCGATGAAGTCGTCGGCGCGCGCCAGCTCGAAGAACTGGTCGTTGATCCGCGACTCGACCTCGAGGGAGGTGCTTCCCGGCTCCGCGCCGTCCTCGTACTGGATGTCGGGGATCGCGAGAGTGACACCGACCGGCGCGTGGGTGTGGGCGTGGATCGCGGCGGCACCGAGCCGGTGCGCTTCAAGGAGGTGGTCGGCCGCTGCCTGTGCGCCGGCGTGATCGTCGGTGTGGCCTGGCGGGTTGATGCCCAGCAGGTAGCCGGCCTGCCCGAGCCCTTGCGGCTCGTTGATCGTGCAGGCGATGCCGATCGCGTCCCCGAGGGCCGCAGCCGCGTGGTCGCAGTATCTCCCGAAAAGCGCGGGGAACTGGTCGTACGCGAATCCGCCCAACTCGTGGAGCCATCTGGGCAGGGTGAAGTGGTGGAAGGTGAGGATCGGGATCACGGAGTGCCGGTGGCAGGCCTCCAGCATCCGCCGGTAATGGTCGAGCTGAGCGCGCGAAAACTCGCCCTCGGCGGGCTCGATGCGCGACCATTCAATGCCGAATCGGAAAGCGTTCATGCCGAGGTGGGCGAGCAGCGCGATGTCTTCCTCGTACCGGTGATAGAAGTCGCAGGCGTCGCCGGACGGCTCTCGGCATAGGGTTCCTTCACGATGCTCCCACCACCACCAGTCGCTGTTGGTATTGCCTCCCTCCACCTGATGGGCGCCGACCGCGGCGCCGAAGAGGAAGCCGTCCGGGAATCGAGTGCCGTCCATCCGGCCGAGTGTTCCACAGACCGATTGGTCGGCGCCGCCAAACTTGACCCTTGACAGCGGGCTTGCGGGGCCCTAGCATCGCCGCTAAACCGCTTTACTAAAGCGGTTTAATTTGGGGTAGAAGTTGACGTGGTCGGTTTCCCGTTCCGTGGGATCCACCCCGGTGACCCGGGTCACGATCGCTGACGTGGCGATCGCCGCCGGCGTCTCGAAGACCGCCGTCTCGTTCGCGTTCAACAATCCCGAGCGCCTGGGGCTCGCGACCCTTGAGCGCGTCCTCCAGGTGGCCAACGACCTGGGCTATACCCCGCATCCTGCCGCCCGTGCCCTCTCGCTGCGGCGCAGTGGCACCATCGGTCTCCTCATACCGCAGCGCCTGACCACCGTGTTTGCCAATCCGTTCCTGAGCGAGCTCATCCAGGGCATGGGCGAGCTATGTGACGAGAACGACCTGACCATGCTCCTGGTTCCGCCGCTCGACGGTTCTCTCGAGAGCGCGATCCGGCAGGCGTCGGTGGACGGCTTCATCAGCGTCGGTCTCAGCCTGGACGATGGCGCGCTCGAAACGCTGGACCGTCTCGGCATCCCGACCGTGCTCGTGGACTCCGACGTCTCGACGAGGCACGCGGCGGTGAACGTCGACGACGCCAGGGGTGCCGAGGCGGCCGCAACGCACCTGCTCGAGCTGGGGCATCGAGAGCTGGCGATCATCCTTCTGCCGCCGACGCGCTCCCAGGCGCTCACGCCGACGGCGGCAAGGCGCCTTGCGGGGTACCGCGCGGCGCTGAACATGGCGGGCGTGCCCGAACCGCGCATGATCTCGGCCGGGGCGACGATGGCGGCGGGAGCGCTCGCCTACGAGGCGCTGCCGAAGGGCAAGCGCCGGCCGACCGGGGTGCTCGTCATGAGCGACATGGCTGCGATTGGGCTCATGGCCGCGGCCGCCTCATCCGGGTTCAGCGTGCCGAAGGACCTGTCGGTGGTCGGCTACGACGACATCCCGATGGCAGCGTGGACCACGCCGCCGCTGACCACCGTGCGCCAGCCGATCGTCGAGAAGGGCCGGCTCGCGGCGCGGCTGCTGATCCAGCAGATGCAAGGCAGGAAAGTGGATTCGCCGCCGCCGCTCGAGACAAGCCTTGTGGTGCGCGGATCCACCTCGAGTCCCAAGGACATGGGTGTCCGGCGTGCAGGTCACACGAAATCCAATTTGGCCAAATCGGGGGAGGACCAACGGGAATAAGGGATGGCATCAGTCACTTTCGACCACGTAGTCAAGCGATACACGGCGGACCTCACAGTCGTCAAAGACTTCAACGTGGATGTCAAGGACAAGGAGTTCATGGTCCTGGTCGGGCCGTCGGGTTGTGGCAAGTCGACGGCGCTGCGCATGCTGGCCGGCCTGGAGCAGATCAGCGAGGGTCGCATCC
>JBGOTG010000124.1:0-7615 GCA_041476405.1 Candidatus Dormibacteraceae bacterium
ATGGTCGGCGGTTCGACCCGGATGCCGGTCATCCAGCAGCTGGTCAAGGACCTGCTCGGGGGCAAGGAGCCGCACCAGGGCGTCAACCCTGACGAGGTGGTCGCCGTCGGCGCCGCCATCCAGGCCGGCGTCTTGAAGGGCGAGGTCAAGGACATCCTCCTGCTCGATGTGACGCCGCTGTCGCTGGGGGTCGAGACCCTCGGCGGCGTGGCCACCAAGCTCATCGAGCGGAACACCACGATCCCGACGTCGCGGTCTCTAGTCTTCTCGTCCGCGGCCGACAGCCAGACCTCGGTGGAGGTCCACGTGCTGCAGGGCGAGCGTGAGATGGCAAAGGACAACCGCACGCTCGGGCGCTTCCACCTCGACGGCATTCCGCCCGCGCCGCGGGGCATGCCGCAGATCGAGGTCACCTTCGACCTCGACGCCAACGGCATCCTCAACGTGAAGGCGCAGGACAACGGCACTGGTCGCGAGCAGTCCGTGACGATCACAGCCTCCTCGACCCTCGGGAAGGACGAGGTTGCGCGGATGGTCAAGGAAGCCGAGGCCCACGCCGGTGAGGACCGCGCGAAGCGCGAAGAGGTCGAGCTCCGCAACCAGGCGGACCACATGATCCACCAGGCGGAGAAGGTCATGAAGGACAACGACGCCAAGATCCCCGCCGACGTCAAGGCGGAGGTCACCGCGAAGCTCGAGAGCCTGAAGGTCGTCGCCAAGAGCTCGGACACAGCTGCGCTGCGCAAGGAGATGGACGAGTTCAACGAGTCGCTCCAGAAGATCGGCGAGCACATCTATCAGCAAGCCGGCGCGGATGCGGGAGCCTCGTCAGCGCCGACCAGCTCGGATGGGCAGGATTCGGGCGAGCAGAAGAAGAAGGAAGAGGACGTGGTGGACGCCGACTACCGCGAAGTCAACTAGAACCAGGCAACCTCTTTATTTACAGCTGGCTCTGGCTTCGGCCGGAGCCAGTACCTTTTTCAGGTGACTCTGCTCGGATACCTGCGCACGCGATCGAGGCTCTGGGCGGCCGCCGGTCTCTGGGGAGGCGTGTTGCTGATCGGCTTCGACCTGTACGCGGCCGCCATCACGTACATCCCGGGTTATCGGGTCCGCGATGACTTCCGCCTCATCTACGGAGCGGCGCTCACCGGCCTGGAGCATGGCTACAGCCATCTCTACGACCTCGCGGCGCAGCAGGAGGCTGTCGAGGGACTGGGATCGGGGTTCTACTGGTCGCCGTTCCTGAATCCGCCACCGCTGGTGTGGCTCGCAACTCCGTTCACGGTCCTGCCTTTCGACCTCGCGATAGTCGCGTGGACGGTCCTGCTCCTCGTCGCCGCGGTGACGGCGTGGTACCTGGTGGCGCCGGGCGGCGGCCTCACGAAGGCTGCGCACCTGGCGCTCTGGCTGGGGCTCTTCCCTGTGGCGTTCGGGCTGATGGTCGGCCAGCCGGTGGCGCTGGTGGCGCTCGCTGTCGCCGCCTGCTGGTGGCTGTCCGAGCGCAACCACCCGGTGCTTGCCGGGCTGGCGCTCAGCCTGGTGTCGCTCAAGCCGCAGGTTGCGCTGCTCGTGCCGCTGTGCTTGCTGGTGTCGGGACATGCCCGCGTCTTCGGCGCCTGGCTCGTGGCGTCCGCTCTGATGGCCCTGGTCGCGCTTGCGATGCTCGGTCCCGACGGCGTCGCCCGCTATCGAGACGTGCTCTCGCTGGCCTCCCAGTGGGAGCCGACCCGGCGCTACGCGATCGCGGGGCCGCTGGGCCTCGGAGCGCAGCTGTACGTGGCCCAGGCCATCGTCGTCGCGACGACGGTGATGGCTGCATGGCGCCGCCGCCACGACGGCATCGGCGTCCCGATCGCGATCGGCATCACAGGTTCGCTGCTGTTCACGCCGTACGTCGGCTTCCAGGATTTCGCGATGCTCGTCCTCGCCGGCTGGCTGATCGTTCGAGCCGGCGCGGTGCCCTGGCAGGTCGGTTTGCTGGTCGCCGGCTACGCGCTGCTCGAGCTCGCGCTGCTCGTCATGGCGATACCGATCTTGGTTGCGGAGATCCTGCTGCTGGTTTCGCTGCTATACGGAGCGCCCGCTCAGCCGCCTCGCGATCTGCGCCGCGTGGATGGAGTCGTGGGCGGCCATGTGGCGCACCAGTGATCCGATGGTGATGCGCCCAATCGGCGTCAAGGTTCCCCCGCGGCGCCATTCGTCGGCCTTCAGGGAGCGCAGCAGGCGCAGGTGGCGGCGCCGCAGCTCGTAGAAGAGTGCCCAGGCGCGGAGCGCGGAGAGCTTCGTGTAGTCGGGGTCGGGAAGGATGCGCATCTTCGGCCTCCGCTCGGCGCGCATCAGCCGCACACGCCCGTAGTAGCGCCGCTCGGTGTCGAGCAGGTGGTTGAGGATCTGCGCGATGGTCCAGGCGCCGTCGGAGTCCTGCACCTCTTCGCTGATGTCGCCCAGCAGGAGACCCAGCGTGTCCAGCGTCGCCTCGCAGCTGCCGATCAGGTCCTCAGGCTCGTCGAAACCCATCGTCTCCAATCCATGCCGGTTTGGGCGCCCGGAGCCGACGGTGGGATTCGAACCCACGACCTGCCACTTACGAGGCGGCTGCTCTGCCAGCTGAGCTACGTCGGCGTCTTTCGGTGGCCCAGTGATGCTACCCGAGAAAGGTCGATCAGCCGAGGATGGCCTGCACTCCGGGATCGTCGCGGATGCGGTCGAGATCCTTGTCCTTGCGCGCCCACTCCTTGAGGCCCGGGTGAAGCTCGAAGCTGCGCTTGATGTGAACCAGCGCTGCCTCGGCTCGCCCGCTCCGGGCGTAGTAGCAGCCGAGGTTGTATTCGCCGAAGCCCTGGCTCCTCGGAGCGCTGAAGGCCGCCAGGTGGATGTCGCGCGTCCACAGCTGAGCTCGCTCGGCTGCCTCGCTGTCACCGTGAGACTCGTACCAGAAGCCCAGATGCTCGCCGAGGTGAAGGTGGCCGTTGGGAGGCACGACCTCCCAGACCTCCATGTCGCGGTCGGCGCGCCGCGCCAGAAGGTCGGCCTCGCTGCATGTCTGGATGGCCTCGACCAGCTCTGTATAGGAAGCCACGGCGTCCTCTTTGACTTCGGCCGCAAGCCGCTCGCGATTGGCCGAATAGACCTCCGCGTTGACCCCGTCGACATCGTCCGCGCTTGGTGGCGTGACGCACGCCTTTACGGCGATCAGGACGCGGGTCGCATAGCGCCGCCAGTGAGCGAGGTGTGCAACGTGATCCCTGGCCGTCCACGTCGTCGAATCGTTGGGCGGGACGTCGTCGCAGAGCTCCAGCAGCTCTCGTTCGCGACTCTCGGCTGCCGCCAGCGTGTGGAGCAAACGCTTCTTGATGTCCTTCTCAGGCATGTGCCGAGGATAGAGCAACCCGTTTTCCGGGCCCCTCGGCTACCATCGAACGAGATGAAGATCATGGGTGTCGAGCGGCTCGCGGCAGGCGAGTATGCCAACGTCCGGCCGCTCCTCGTCGACCTGCACCTGGACGAGCAGGCGTATTACGCCGACCATCCCCAGCTCAGCCGGAGCGAGATCGAGAGGCACCTGAGCGCCATGCCATCCAGCTTCGCGGGCGAAAACGTGATCTACGCCGTGCGCGACGGCGACTCCGCCGGTGCCGGCCAGATCATCGGCTTTTGCTGGATCGTGCTGTTCGACCCGGGGACTGGCCTCGAAGGCGAGGTGGCCGAGGTCTACGTGGCCGCCGAGCACCGGGGCCATGGGGTCGGCGAGCTGCTGATGGCGCAGGCGGTGCGCCTGTTCCAGGAGCGCAGGGTGACGCTTGGCTACGTGTGGACCCGGCCCGACAACGAGGCCGCGGTCCGGCTGTACACGTCGGCCGGGTTCGAGCCCAGCCGGCAGCTTGTTCTCACGTGGTACCCGACCGAGCCGAACCGCGGCACTTGAGGAGCGCTCCCTAAACTTGGAGCGGTGATCCAACCTCGGGGCGAGTCACGCCCGGACGACAGGCAGGCGCCCCGCCGCAACGCCTGGCGTCCCGCGCTGGTCCTCGTCGCCGGCCTCCTGGTTTCCGCGCTGGTGGCGGCCGGCGTCACGCTCGGCATCCTCCAGCTCCAGTCGCGGACCAATCCCCAGCAGGTCAACCTTCAATCGGGGGTCACGATCTCGGAGGAGTCAGCCATCACCCAGGTCGCCGCCAAAACGAAGCCGGCGGTCGTGAGCGTTGTCACCCAGGACCAGCCGCGCCTCGGACGCGGCTCTGGCTACCTGGTCACCTCCGACGGCTACATAGTGACCGCGGTGAACGTGATCTCAGGCGCCAGCGCCATGACGGTGCTCCTCACCGGCGACGCGAAGCTGCACCAGGCCCGTCTCGTCGACTACGACTGCCAGACCGGCGTCGCCGTGCTCAAGATCGATCAGGTGAGCGGCCTGCCGACGCTGGCGTTCGCCGACCCGACCGCCCTCGTCGCAGGCCAGATCGTGGTGGCCGTGGGCGGCCCGCTCGACGAAGGCCCGGTGACGCCCGGCTACGTGAGCTCGCTGCACCGGCCGATCACGGTGGCCGACACGGTGACCCTGCGGAGCGTCGAGATCAGCGACACCATCCAGACCAGCGCTGTAATCGGGTCCGCGACGGAGGGCGGCCCGCTGCTCAACGTTGGGGGCCAGGTGGTCGGCGTCGCCATGCAGTCGCAAGGCTCGACCGGCTCGGGTGGCTTCGGTCTCAACGTCGCCGACATCCAGGACGATGTGCAGCAGATCGTGTCGACCGGCCAGGTGGTGGTCTCGTCACTTGGCGCGACCAGCTCCGATCTCAGCCTTGCGGCGGCCGCGCTGTCGGGGCTGCCGGAAGGGAGCCAGCTGGTCACGGTGGACAAGTCGGGGCCTGCCGCCGCGGCCGGCCTGCAGGTCGGCGACGTCATCACGCAGCTCGACGACGTGAAGCTCGACGCGGCGCATCCGCTCCGACTCCTTCTGCGCTCGCGATTTCACCCCAACCAGCGGGTGCAGGTGACCTACTTCCGGGCCGGCGCGTCGACGCAGGTGCAGCTGACACTGGCGGCCGAGCACCCGACCTGCGCATGACCGGCCATCCTTCCGAGGGGGGCGTTCGCGAAATGATCGCTGCCGCGTTGACCGAGGCGGTGCGCGGGCTCGCGGTCGGAGTGGACGGCGAGCTGCCCGACCTCGAGCTCGGCCGCGCCAGGGGGACCGATCGTGGCGAATATGCCAGCCCCGCCGGGCTGAAGCTGGCGAAGGTGCTGAGGCAGCCGCCGGCCGCGATCGCGGCCCGCCTCTCCGAGACGATCGCCATCCCGGAGGGCGCCTTCACCGTGGAGGCGGTCGGGGGCTACGTGAACTTCAGGCTCACCCCGCAATGGCTGCAGCGGCTGGTGACGGCGGTGGTTGCCACGGGGCATCGATACGGCGCCTCCCAGATCGGACGCGGCGAGCGCCTTCAGGTGGAGTTCGCGAGCATCAACCCGACGGGGCCGCTGCACATCGGCCACGGCCGCGGCACCATCCTCGGTGACTCGATATGCCGGCTGCTCGAGATCACCGGACACGACGTGCAGCGCGAGTACTACGTCAACTCCGACAACACGCAGACCAGGCGCTTCGGCGCTTCCGTGTACGCCCGCCTGCATGGCAAGGAGCCGCCCGAGGGCGGCTATGCAGGCGACTACGTGACCGAGATCGCCGAAGCGGCACGCCACGAGATGCCGGGCATCGAAAGCCTTCCCGAGGAGGAGGCCGAGGCCGCACTCCGCGTCTACGCGATCCAGAAGATCATCGAGCGGATCAGCGCCACGGTGTCCCGGCTGAACATCCACTACGACGAGTGGTTCTGGGAGTCGAGGGTGTGGGAGACCGGGCTCGCGCAGAGGGCAATCGATCGGCTGCGCCACTCGGGCTACCTGAAAGACCGCGACGGCGCGGTCTGGTTCGGCCCCGCCCTCGAAGAGGAGGACGGGCTCGGCGAGCAGGTGCTCGCGGAGGACGAGGACCGTGTGGTCATTCGCTCGAACGGGCAGCCGACGTATTTCGCGTCAGACCTCGGCTATCTGCTGAGCCGTTTCGAGGAGCGCGGATTCAACCGGGTCATCGAGGTGTGGGGAGCCGACCATCACGGCTACGTGCCGCGCATGAAGTCGGCGGTGGCGGCATTGGGCTACGACCCCACGAAGCTGGTCGTGATCCTTCACCAGATGGTCAACCTGAAAGAGGGCAAGATGTCGAAGCGCGCGGGGAGGTTCGTCACGCTCGACGAGCTGATCGATCGCGTCGGGTCCGACGCCGTCCGCTACTTCTATCTCTTGCGTTCTCCCGACACCACCATTGAGTTCGACCTCGACCTCGCGATCACGCAGGGCAACGAGAACCCCGTCTACTACGCGCAATACGCGCATGCGCGCCTCGTCAACGTCGAGGCCACCGCAAGCGAGCGGCATCCGCGGTTTCCCGAGAATGCGGACGTTTCACTGCTCGCGCATCCGTGGGAGCTCGATGTCGCTCGCCAGCTCGCGTTCTGGCCCGAGATCGTGCGTGACGCGGCCGAGCTGCTGGAGCCGCACCGCATCCCGTACTACGTCCAGGACCTGGCGACGGCGGTGCACCGCTTCTATCACGCGGGCAATGACACGGCTGAATATCGCGTCGTCGTCGACGATGCCCAGGTCACGCGCGCGCGGTTGGAGCTGTGCCGTGCCGCGCGTCACACTCTCAAGACTGCGCTAGACCTCATCGGGATCAGCGCTCCCGAGCGGATGTAAGTAGGAGGGGCATTTGGACGTCACCTGGCTCGGACACGGCTGCTTCAGGCTGCGGGGGCGCAACGCCGCGGTCGTCACCGACCCGTACCCGCCGGCGATCGGGCTCAAGCTGCAGCGGCTGGAGGCGGACCTCGTCACGGTCAGCCATGAGCACGACAACCACAACTACACGCAGGCGGTGCGCGACGCTTACGAGATCCGGGGTCCGGGCGAGTATGAGGTCTCAGGCGTCAGCGTCATCGGATTTCCGACCTATCACGATGACGAGAAGGGCGCCAAACGCGGGCGCAACACGGTTTTCCTGATCGAGATAGATGATGTGCGCGTTTGCCACCTCGGCGACCTGGGGCACCGCCTCGATGACGCCGATGCCGAGACCGTGTCGTCGGTCGACGTTCTGCTTGTGCCGGTCGGGGGTCGGACGGCGATCAATGCGGCGCAGGCGGCGGAGGTCGTGAGGCAGCTCGAGCCCCGGTACGTGGTCCCCATGCACTACGCGATTCCGGGGTTGAAGCTGGAGCTCGACCCAGTCGACAGGTTCCTGAAGGAGATGGGCGTCACCGATGCCGAGCCGATGCCGAAGTTGTCAGTCCAGGCTTCGGCCGGCGAGTACGAGACCAAGGTGGTGGTACTGGAGCCGAGGGCCGAGCCAAAGGTCTAGAGCCGGGGAGGCCATTACCGGTACCATTGTAAAAACCGCCCTGGAGGTCTCTATGTCGAAGTACGTTTTCGTGACCGGGGGTGTCGTCTCCTCGCTTGGAAAGGGCATCACAGCGGCGTCCATCGGGAACATCCTGAAGGCCCGCCACCTCAGCGTCTCCCTCCAGAAGCTCGACCCCTACCTCAACGTCGATCC
>JBGOTG010000125.1:0-7608 GCA_041476405.1 Candidatus Dormibacteraceae bacterium
ATCACCATCGAGGTGACCGACGCGGCCAAGGACCTTCTTTCGAAAGAGGGATACGACCGCACTTACGGGGCTCGCCCGCTGCGCCGCGTGATCACGAGCCGGATCGAAGACCAGCTCTCGGAGCACCTGCTGCGAGGGAAGATCGCGCGAGGCGACACCGTGCAGATCGACGTGGAAGGCGAAGACGGCCTGAAGTTCACGCCGGTCAAGCACAAACACAAGGAGCCGGCAGGAGCAGCCGCCGCCAAGCCCTAAGCCTTTCTGCCGCGGCAGTCCTGGATTGGTCGGCCCTCCGGCGGGCTTCGCCCACCACCTCCCCGGCAAGCGGGGAGGCCCGACAATTGGCGCAGGTTGAGCGCGCCCATCCCCTTGCGACTGCGGCCCATGGAGATCGGGGACATCCTGGACGAGACCTTTCGGATGTACCGGCGGCACTTCTTCCTCTTCGCCGGCATCTCGGTCATCCTGTCCATCCCGCTGGCGGCGATGACCGGCTACAGCTTCTTCACGCTGTTCGCCAATCTCGTCCAGCAGGCCGGCAGCAACGAGCCGTTGGACGTGAACAGCCTCACCCCATCCCTGACGGCGTTCGGGCTCTTCTTTCTGATCAATCTCGCCCTGTACCCGTTCCTGTACGGCGCCGTCACGTACGCGGCATGCGAGTCTGCCCTCGGACGTCCGATCACCGTGTGGGGAGCGTTGGGCGGCGTGTTCCGACGCTACCTCCACATCGCCGGGTACCTGATCCTCATATTTCTGATGGCTGTCCTGTTTTGCCTCTTTCCCCTGTGGATCTGGATCTGGGTCGGGTGGGTCGCAGCGCTGCCTGTGATGTTCGTCGAGAAAACCGGTTTGGTCGCGGCCATGGGTCGCAGCTGGCAGCTGGTTCACGGTCGCTGGTGGCGCACCTTCCTGATCGTGTTCTTGATGTTCATCCTGGTCGAGGCCGTCTCCGTGGCGCTCGGCGCTTTCCTCTACCTTTTGCAGACGCTGCTGCAAATCGTGCTTTCGACCTATCTGAGCCTGGCGATATCCGAGGCGGCAAGCGTCCTCATCAGTGCCCTGGTCAACCCCATCCTCCAGATCGCCATCGTGCTCATCTACTTCGACCTCCGCGTCCGGCGCGAAGGCTTGGATCTGTTTCAGCTCGCACAGAATGTGGCCGCGCCGCAACCGGCCTCGTGAGACCTCTCTGAAGGCGCGGCTGTTGATCCGAGTTGCCGGCGTCGTTGCGCTGCTGCTCGTCCTCGCCGCGCCTGTTCCGGCGGCCGCTGACGTCACGACGCCTGCAACGTACAGGCAGGCCGTCCAGGACGCGCTTGCGCTGGTGCGCGGTGCGCTGCCGGGCGACTCGGGCACGGCGCAACGGGCGGTCACCGTGCTCGAGGCTGGCGCCGGCCCCAGCCAGCCGGAGATCGTCGCCGACCTCCAGCGCATCCCTCCGGACCTCGAGGACGCGGCGGGCCGCCTGCAGAATCTGCTCGACGCGCTGGACCATCCGGCCGAGACGTCAGACTCCGCTCAAGCCCAGCAGCGGCTGCACGACGTGATGTCGATGCACAGGTACGACGCCCTGCACACACCGGCCACCTGGCTCGACCGGTTGCGCCAGTGGGTGTCGGACCGGATCAACGACCTGGTGAACCTGGTTCGCGGTGAGGCCGGGTCATCCCCGCTGCCCAACTGGTTCTTCTACATCCTGGGCGCCGCCGCCGTCGCGGTGGTCGCGTACATCGTCTTCAGCTCGACGCGTGGTCGCTTCGCGGCGGGGGCTGTCGCAGGGCCGTCGACCGGTCCACGCGCACCGGGCGATTACTTTGCGGAGGCCGATCGGCTTGCCGCCGCCGGCGACCGGGTCGGCGCGATTCGCGCCCTGTGCGCGGGGGTGGCCGCGACTCTCGCCGGTGAGCGCACCTGGGAGGGAAGCCCGCTGACCGTGCGCGAGATATTCCAGCACGCGTCCGATCCTTCGAGCCTCCGCCCGCTGCTCGCCCCTTTCGAGGCTGCGATCTACGGAGGTCGCGGAGTCGACAGGGCGACATACGAGAGCGCGGCCCGCGTCGCGGCGCCTTTTCGCCGGCCGTCGGAGCTGGCGGCATGAAAGGCGCGCGCGGCTGGGTGATCGCCGCGTCGCTGTCCCTGGCCATCGCCGGGGCCGCGTACCTGTTCCAGCCCCCAAAGGATTCACCCGAGCACAGCTCCACCAGCGACGCGCCAAACGGGACCTCGGCGGCGGTGCTGTTCGCTCAGGCCATGGGTCACGCGACCATCGAGGTCGAGGGGACGTTCAACCCCCCACCTGCAACCGGCCTCATGTTCGTCTTCACGCCGACCAGTCCATACACCTCCGATGAAGCCGATCAGACCGCACGGTGGGTGCGCGGCGGCGGGGTCCTGGTTTATGCATCGGAGCAAGGCGATCCCGAGCTCGACAGGGCTCTTGGGGTGAGCCGCCTGGCGGACTACGCGGACAGCAGCACGGCGATCGCCACCCCGCTTCTCGCCGGTGTGACCAAGGTTGCGGGCAGCGGCTTCTCCATACCTTTGGACCCGGCCGCCGACCAGGTGACCATCCTGCGGAGCCGTGGGCAGTTCGCCCTCGGCTACCGCCAGTCGTTCGGAGTGGGGACCGTCGTGGTGCTGGCGGACCCGCTCGTCTTATGCAACGGCTACCTGGAGAAGCAGGACAACGGACGCTTGCTGGCCGACCTGCTCGGCACGGTGGGCGCCGGAGCCCCCGTCGCATTCGACGAGTTCCACCACGGGCTGACCGTGAGCGACCTGTCGCCACAATCCTGGGTGCTTACCCCGTGGGGGGCTGCGCTGCTGTGGCTTCTGGTCGCGGTCTTCGCGGGCCTGCTCCTTCGCGGCCGCGGGTTCGGCCCGCTGATACGGCGGCCGGCGGAGGTCGCGCGCGCCGACGTGGAGTGGGCGGTTGCGGTCGGTGAGCTGTTGCGCAGGTCGGGTGCCCGCGCCGTCACCCTGGGCCTGCTCGCGACCGCCAGCGAGCGCGCGGTCGCGGCACGCACCGGCATTCCAATGCAGCCGCGAGAACGCTTCTGGAGCGCGCTGTGGGCCCGCGCGCCTGAGATCGCAGGCGAGCTGGCCGAGGCTGAGAACGCGCTGTACGGGTCCTCGGGACGAGATGCAGAGCTGTTGAAAGTCGCGCGACGGCTGCACGACGTGGCGTATCCGGTTTCGATGGCGCGCCGCCCGGACCGTCCAACCGAATCCAAGGAGGTCAGATGACCGAAGCCCCAGATTTCTACGCTCGCATGCGCGATCAGCTCATCAAGACGGTGGTCGGCCAGGAGGATGCAATCCGCCTTTGTGCGATCGCTCTCGTGGCGCAGGGCCACGTCCTGCTGGAAGGGGTCCCGGGCACCGGCAAGACGCTGCTCGCCAAGTCGATCGCGCGCGCCCTCGACCTTCAGTACAGCCGCGTGCAGTTCACGCCCGACCTGATGCCGGCGGACATCGTGGGGACGTCCGTCTACGACCTTGCAAATCGGACGTTCGAGCTGCGCCGCGGGCCAATCTTCACCAACGTGCTGCTGGCAGACGAGATCAATCGCGCGCCGGCCAAGGTGCAGTCGGCGCTGCTCGAAGCGATGGAGGAGAGAGGGGTCACGCTCGAAGGCCAGCAGCTGGCGCTGCCCGCGCCATTCTTCGTGATGGCGACGCAGAACCCCGTCGAGTACGAGGGCACTTATCCCTTGCCCGAGGCGCAGCAGGATCGCTTCATGTTCAAGGTCCGTCTCGACTACCCGAGCTCTGCCGATGAGATGGAGGTCCTGCGGCGGTGGGAATCCGGCGTGGAGCTGCGGGATCCCGTCAAGGCCGGCGTGGAGCCGGTGCTGAGCGGTGTCGACATCGATGCCTGCCGCGAGCAGGTCGCGAAGGTGGTCGTCGACGAGAAGGTGCGCCGCTACGTGGTCGACCTTGCCGGCGCCACCCGCACGGCGCCCGAGATCGCGCTGGGAGCGAGCACGCGGGCGGAGGTGCTGCTCATGCTGGCGGCGAGGGCGCTGGCGGCGTTCGACGGCTCGGAGTTCGTCACCCCCGACCACGTCAAAGCGCTGCTTGCGCCCGCGTTTCGACACCGGCTGATCCTTCGTCCCGAGGCCGAGGTCGGCGGGCAGACGCCGGACAGCGTGCTCGAAGCGGTGGCGGCCAGGGTCGTCCCGCCGCGCTAGTGTCCTGGGTCGGGACACCAGATCCATGATTCGCGGAGTCGCGCCTCAGCCGCGCCTGCTCTGGGCGATCGCGATCGGCGCCGCGCTGATCGCGCTTGCGGTCGCTTCGCCGGTGCTGGGATTTGTCGCCGTCGTGTACCACGCCGGCCTCGTCCTCATCCTCGCCCGCGACCTGGCGATGCTGCCCGGTCGCAAGGGCTACCGCGTGCAGCGCGTGGTGCCTGAGCCGTTCTCCTTAGGGGAGCTCGAAGAGGTGAAGGTGGTGGTTGAGAACCCAGCCGCCGCTGGGCTCGATGCGCGGATCGCCGACCACGCGCCAGCGGAGCTCAAGCCCTACCCGCGCGAGGTCGGAGGGCGATTCGACGCTCGCGGCCGGCTGGAGGTCGGTTACTTCACGTCGTCTCCACGACGCGGCGCGTTTCGATTCGGGCCGATGGACCTCCAGGTTTCGCGCGAGGACGGCTGGTGGCGGCGCCAGGTCCGGCTGTCGCACGAGGATGAGGTCGCCGTGTTCCCGAACGTGGTCGCCATCAAGCGGGTGCAGCTGTCACTTCGCCGCGGCCTGCGCGCGATGGCGGGCCTGCGGCGCGCCCGCCCGCCCGGCGCCTCGACCGCCTTCGCAGGGCTTCGCGACTACGTCCGCGGCGACGACGTCAGACGGGTGAGCTGGACGGCCACGGCGAGGCGTGACCGCCCGGTCGTCGTCGAGGTCGAAGCCGAGCGGGGCCAGCAGGTGATGATCATGCTCGACTGCGGCCGGCTGATGACCGCGCCCGCCGGCGAGCTCGACAAGCTGGACCATGCGGTCAACGCAGCCTTGATGCTCGCCTGGGTCGCGCAGGCTTACGGAGACCGGGTCGGCCTGATGACCTTCGACGATCACGTCACCGGCTTCATCAAGCCAGAACGCGGCAGCTCACAGCTTCGCCGGATCACCGAAGCCCTGTATGCGATCCGGGCGGATTATGTCGAGCCGGACTTCGGCCACGCCTTCACGCACCTGGCGCTGCGAGTCGGCCGGCGCTCGATGGTCGTGGTGTTGACGGACGTCCAGGACCCGGAGGCCTCGAAGGAGCTGGTCGCCCACTGCCTGCGCCTGGCCGCCCGACACCTCGTGCTGGTGGTGGCGATGTCGGATCCGGCGGTCCTCAAGGCCCGCGACCAGCCGATCACCAGCTCGGCGCGCGCATACGAGTGGGCCGCGGCGGAGGAGTTCGTCGCCAGCCGCCGGGAGAGCTTCGAGCTCCTGCGGCGGGGCGGGGTGCTCGGGCTCGACGTTGTCGCAGGCAGCCTCAGCCCAGCCCTGGTCGAGCGCTACCTGGAGCTCAAGGAGCGGGCGCTTCTGTAGTCGCGCTGCCGCGCCCCGCGAGCAGCAGGTACGAGTACAGAAGCAGCCCTGTCGTCAACCCGATCGTGACCTTCACCGCGAACGGGGCGCTCGACGGGGAGATGTTGCCCTCGATGGTCCCCGCGATCACGAGCAGGGGCGCGAGGCCGATGAGCAGGACGAACGCTCGCCGCGTTGCCATCACGAGCGCGTCGGAACGCTTTCGGTTGCCAGGCGAGATCAACGCCCAGCCCATCATCAAGCCCGCTGCGCCAAGGGTGACGACAATCGACAGCTCGAGCACGCCGTGAGCGATCACGAACTCGAACAGTCCGCCGCTCAACCCGTAAGCCTGGGTGAGGCCGAAGAGACCGCCGATGCTGATCCCGTTGCTCACCAGGACGTAGATGACGGGCAGCCCGAAGAACACACCGAAGCTGAACGCCAGCATCACGACCCAGATGTTGTTGGCCATGATCACTCCGCCGGCGATGACGCGGGTCTCGGGCGGGATGTTCGTCCAGAGCTTGTGGTTGTGAACGTCGTCGATGATGGCCTGGGGGACCCCGATGCTCGATGCTGAATCAGGGTTGGCGAGCACCACGAAATAGCTGACGATCGCGGGCACGAACAGCAGGGCGGCCGCCGTCACCAGATAGGGCCAGGCCCCGCGGTAGGTGCGGGGAAGCACCTGTATGTAGAAGTCGCGAATCCTCTGCCACACGTTGCCGCCGCGGCGATAGACGACGCCATGGCCGCGGGCGACCAGCCCGTTGAGGTATCGGTGCACCGGTTCGTCCGGCCAGTCGCGCTGAGCCAGGGCGAGGTCCGCTGTCGCCCGCCTGTAGAGCGAAGCCATGGTCAGGACCTGGGCGGGCGCCAGGGCGTTGAGGCGTCCCGCGCCACCTTGCGCCAGCAGGTCCTCGAGGCGGTTCCAGTCGTCCCGCCGCAGCGCCACGAAGTCCTCGGCGCGCATGGAAAGCAAAATACCTGACATGGAGCGGCCGCTCTCGGACACCGATCTGGTGATCGCGACGCCGGAGCGCGTCTCGTTCGAGTTCCAGGTCGCCGGCCTGGGGACGCGCGCGCTCGCACAGGTGCTGGACCTTCTCATCCTCGCCGGCGTCCTGGTCGCCCTGTTCCTCTTTGCGCTCGCTTTGGCAACCGTGACCAGCTCCAACACCCTTGCGATAGTGGCCGGCATCATCGGCGGTTTCCTCGTCGTGTTCGGGTACTTCTGGGTCAGCGAGGCGCTGTGGTCGGGTCAGACCGTCGGCAAGAAGGTGTTCAGGCTTCGCGCCGTCGGAGACCGCGGTGAGCCGCTGACGTTCATGCAGGCAGGCATCCGCAACGTGGTTCGGATCGTCGACTTCCTTCCTTACGGCTATGGGGTGGGCATGGTCGTCCTGTTCGCCAACGGAAAGGGCAAGCGCCTGGGCGACCTGGCCGCAGGCACCATAGTGGTCAAGGACTCGGACTACGTCTGGCTGTGGCAGCTGGCCGGCGGCCGCCGGCAGGTCGATCCGGCGTCGCCACCGCCGCCAGGCGGCCCACCAATCGGGGTGACCTACCCGTATCCCGCCGGACCTCCTCCTCCACCTCCACCCGGTCTGCCGGCCCATCCGGCGCCGAGCCCTTTCGCTCCCGCGTCCGCCGCGGAGCTGACGCTGCGCCGCCTCGACCCCGAGCTCCGCCGGTTCGTGACCTCGTACGCTCGCAGGCGCTCTGACTTGTCCCTCGACCTGCGGGTCCAGCTGGCGGGTACTCTCCAATCGAGCCTGCAGGCTGCGCTGCCGGACGTCTTCGCTCGACAGGGCCCGCTGGCCACACTCGACCACCTGGCCGACCTCGAAAGGCGCGGGTGAGGCAGGCCTCCCCCGCGGTACCCCCTCCGAGTAACACGTTGCCTGGAGGCGCTTGGAAGGTGGCCTGCCGCGTGACGGCCGAAGTGAATTCGGCCTAGGGCTCCGCTTTGGTTCTTGTCGAGGGCGCGGGTGAGGCAGGCCTCCCCCGCGGTACCCCCACCGAGTGACACGTTGCAGGCGGCGCTTGGACGGGGCATATGTGACGGCCGAAGTGAATTCG
>JBGOTG010000126.1:0-7404 GCA_041476405.1 Candidatus Dormibacteraceae bacterium
GCGTTGGACTCGGCGAGGTTGCCCCCGAATTTCGAGAAACGGTGCCGGATCGACGCCGAGGTGCGGTTGCGGTTGTCGGTGAAGGCGTCGACCATGACCGCGACGCCGGCGGGGCCGTAGCCCTCGTAGCGGACCTCCTCGAGCCTCTCGCCGGCCAGCTCGCCGGTGCCGCGCTTGATCGCGTTCTGGATCTTGTCGGTGGGCATGTTGATCTCTTTCGCCTTCTGCACAGCCAGGCGCAGGCGGAAGTTACCGTCGCCGCTCCCTCCGCCCTCTTTGGCGGCGATCAGGATCTCGCGGCTGGCGCGAGTGAAGGCCTGGCCGCGCTTGGCGTCGACTATCGCCTTCTTGTGCTTGATCCCCGCCCATTTCGAGTGGCCGGACATCAGGTGTCCAACAAGCAGGAACCGTGGGAGTCGACTCCCGGGGTCCCCGCGAAATCGCAGATTTCGTGGGGTGGGAACATGCTTTCGGTGATTTTACTTCACCACAAACCGTATCCACCGGCGCTTGCCAACTTGCACCATGTCTCCAGCTTTCAGGGGATCATCGCGCGTCGCAACTTTTCCGCCGACCTTGACGCCCCCCTGCTCGATGAGGCGCCTCGCCTCCCCGTTGGATTTTGCGAGACCGCCCTTGACGAGGGCTTCGACAAGGCGAATCGGAAATCCCGTCTCAAATTCAGGGATGTCTTCGGGCACCTCGCGCTGCCGGAACTTCCGGTCGAAGTCGGCTTCGGCGCGGCCAGCGGCCTCTTCCCCGTGCAGCCGCTTGACGAGCTGGTGAGCCAACGCCGCCTTGGCGTCCCTCGGAGGCAGCTTCAGGATCTCCTCGACCCGCCGCGTCGGCACACCTGAGACGAGGCGGAGGTACTTCTCCGTCAGACGGTCCGGTATCGACATCGTCTTGCCGTAGATCTCTTCGGGTGGCTCGCTGATCCCGATGTAGTTGCCCAGCGATTTCGACATCTTCTGCTCGCCGTCGAGGCCCTCGAGGAGTGGGAACACTGCGATGTCCTGGGGCTCCTGACCGTATGACTTCTGGATCTCCCGACCGAACAGGAGGTTGAACAGCTGGTCGGTCCCGCCGATCTCCACGTCTGCGTGAATGGCGACCGAGTCGTAGGCCTGGTTGAACGGGTAGAGGATCTCGTGCGCACCGATCGGGGTGCCTGCCTTGAGGCGATCCGCGAAGTCCTCGCGCTGCAGCACCTGCTGCAGCGTCGCCTTTCCCATCAGGCGGAGGACGTCCGCCGCGGCCATCTCGCCGAGCCACTCCGAATTGCTGTGAACCTCGGTCCGCTCTCGATCGAGTACGAGATAGATCTGGTCGAAGTAGGTCTTCGCGTTGGCGTCGATCTGCTCGCGGCTCAGGATCGGCCGCGTCTCCGACCGGCCGCTCGGATCGCCGATCAACGCTGTGTAGTCGCCGACGATGAGCACCACCACATGGCCGTCGTCCTGGAACGCTCGCAGCGTATCGAGCACCACAAGGTGACCGACGTGGAGGTCGGGGGCTGTCGGGTCCAGCCCTAGCTTCACGCGCAGCTTGTCGCCCCTCAGCAACCGCACGCGCAGGTGATCCTCGACGTGGATCTCCACCGCCCGCTCGTGCAGGCGCTCGAAGAATTCCGAACCCAACGCTAGCTGACCGGGTTCTGGCTGAAGTAGATCTGTGGGTCGCTCGGCAGGGCGAGCTGGAAGACGGTCACGATCGGCTTGCCTATCGCGTTCGCGAGCGGCACCGCGATGCGAGAGCCTTGAACCGCGCTGTGGATCTCGATCTGCAGCGGGTCAAGCTGTCCCCCACCGAACGGGTTGCCGGCGGCTTTCAACTCGTAGGTGACCACGACGCTCAGGAGGATCGCGCTCGTCAGGCCGAGGATCACGCCCAGGACGCGATTGAAGACGAACGCCCCGATCTGGATCTGGCTGTTGGCCAGCTGCGCCGCTCCTTCGACGATGACGATGACTGCGATCACGATTCCGAAGAAGCCGTAGATGCGCGCGTCGGGAGTCTCCAGGCTTGACGACTGCTGCAGGATCCCCCCGGCCTGAAGGCCCATGTTCGTGGCGCCGACGAATGCGAGGTACACGGCGACCAGGCCGATGAGGCGGCGGACCGCTCCCGTGAAGAAGCCAACCGCGACGTAGGCGACGACGAGCACGATCGGAACTGCATCGAGCCAGGTCACTCGCGAAACCTCGCACGATGGCGCTTCTCGAGACCGAACCTCACGTCTGCCATCACCTTGTCCACTTCAGCGTCCGTCAGGGTGCGCTCGGGGCTCCGGAAAGTCAAGGCGAACGCGACGCTCTTGTGGCCCTCGGGAACCTGAGGGCCGTGGTATTCGTCGAAGGCGCGAGCCTGCTCGAGAAACTCACCGCCGGCCTCTCTGACGGTGCCCTCCAGGGCCGCCGCCCCGACCTGGTCTTCGACCACGACTGCCAGGTCCCGCTCGATCGCGGGGAACCTGGGCAGCGGCTTGGCACGGGGAATCCGCGAGGCGGCGAGCAGGGGTTCCAGGTCGATCTCGACGGCCACCAGGCGACCCTCGAGCTTCCCGGCGGCGACCACCGAAGGGTGCAGCTCCCCGATGTAGCCGAGTTGACGACCGTCCATGACCACTGCCGCGCAGCGGCCCGGGTGGAACAGCTCGGCCGCCGCGCGCTGATACGTGCACGGCGGGGCCCAGAGCGCGGCGAGGCAGGAATCGAGCACCGACTTCATAGCGTAGAAACCCTGGCGCCCGGCGTCGGCGTCGGCGCCGGAGCTGGCCACCACCCCCAAGCGCAAGGGTTCATCCGGCTGCGCTGTCTTGTCGCCGACCGGCGCAAGGAACACGCTCGCCACCTCGTACACCCTGACGTCCGCGCGCCCGCGGTCGCGATTGAGCGCCACCACGCCGAGCAGCGATGGCACGAGAGAGGTGCGAAGGGTGTCCATGTCGTCGCTCAACGCGTTGGACACACGCATCGCGTGCGCCGCAACCCGGAGGCTCTCCAATATGCGTCCCGAGACGAGTGCGGGGCTCCACGTCTCGGTGAACCCGGCTCCCGCGAGGACCTCACGCGCCGCATCGACTCGCCTGTCGAGACTCGGCACCGACGGGCTCCACGTGTCGTGCCGGCGGCCTGGCAGCGTCGGCGGGACGCGGTCGTAGCCATATACGCGCCCCACCTCCTCGACCAGGTCTTCGGGGATCGTGACGTCTAGACGGAAGACCGGCGGCAGCACGTCCCAGTCGCCATCGTCGAGAGCGCGCACGTGGAAGTTGAGGCGCTTCAGAATCGACTCCGCCTCCTCCAGCGGCACGTGCAGGCCCAGGACCTCGTCCACGAGGGCCGGGCGGAGCCTGACCCTGACCGGCTCCTGAGGGCGGGGGTAGACGTCGGCCCAATCGCGATGCACGCTGCCGCCGGCCAGCTCCGCTATCAATGAGGCGGCGCGGCGCGCGCCGGCCAGGGCGAGCTCGGCGGGAAGGCCTTTCTCGAAACGCGCGGAGGCCTCGGTGCGCAGCCCGAGCTCGCGCGCGGTCAGCCTCACGCTCGGGCCGCTGAAGGTGGCCGCCTCCAGCAGGACGTCGACGGTCCCTTCGGTGACTGCGCTCTCCTCCCCACCGATGATGCCGGCGATCGCCATGGGCCGCCGGCCGTCGGCGATCACGAGCATTTCGCCGGTCAGCTCCCGCTCAACCCCGTCCAGGCAGCGCAGCTTCTCCCCGTCACGCGCGCGGCGGACTCGGATCTCCGGCGGCCCGTCAGAGTCCGCGCCCGCCAGCTTGGCGAGGTCGAACACGTGGAGCGGCTGGGCGTATTCGAGCAGCACGTAGTTGGTGATGTCGACCACGTTGTTGATAGGCCGCACGCCGCACGCGCGCAGCCGCCGCTGGAGCCATTCGGGGCTGGGCCCGACCCTTACCCCTTTGATCACCCCGCCGATGTAGCGGCTGCACAGGTCGGGCTCGTCAATGGAAACCTTCACCAGGTCGCGGCCCGGCGGATTTGCGGTGCCGGTGAATGCGGGCATGAAGTCCCGCTCCATCGGTCGGTCGAGACCGGCGGCCAGCTCGCGCGCCACGCCCAGGTGGCCCATGCAGTCCGGGCGGTTGGAGGTGACCTCTGCCTCCATGATCGCCTGGCTCGGAATCACCGACGTCAGAGGCTCGCCAGGCTTGCCCGACTGCAGGATGAGGATCCCCGAGTGGTCGTCGCCGAGCAGCAGCTCCTCGGCCGAGCAGAGCATGCCCCGCGCCTTGTAGCCGGCGATGTTCATGTCCTTCACCAGCTTGCCGTTCGGCACCGTGGTGCCCGGCAGTGCCACCGGCACCAGCGAGCCTGGGACCGCGTTCGGTGCGCCGGCTATGATCTGCTCGATGTGGTCCCCCAGGTCGACCTGGTGCACCCACAGGTCGTTGCGGGACTTCGGGTGCTTGATCTGCTCGATGACCTTGCCCACCACTATCTCCGAGAGGTCGATCACGGTCAGCGACTCGACCTCGACCCCGAGGCGGGTGAGCACCTCCGCCGCCTCTTTCGGCGTGACTCCGTGGAGGTTGACGAAGTCCGAGAGCCACTCGTAACTGATACGCATGCGCTACACCAGCTTCGCCGGATGCGTCCCCGGCAG
Source organism: Candidatus Dormibacteraceae bacterium (assembly GCA_041476405.1). Taxonomy (GTDB): domain Bacteria; phylum Chloroflexota; class Dormibacteria; order Dormibacterales; family Dormibacteraceae; genus Palsa-872. The sequence continues at coordinate 4,630 of JBGOTG010000126.1, forward strand.
GCGGGGAAGACATTCGCTCATCAGAACTGGTCCAGGAAACGCAGATCGGATTCGTAGAAGAGGCGGATGTCGTCCACGTTGTGCTTGCTCATCGCCATGCGCTCGATGCCGAAGCCCCATGCGTAGCCGTTCCACTGTGCTGGATCGATGCCGCCGTTGCGCAGGACCTGCGGATGGACCATTCCGCACCCACCGACCTCGAGCCAGCCCTTGTGCCGGCAGCTCTTGCAGCCCGCACCACCGCATATCCCGCACGTCACGTCGAACTCGAAGCTCGGTTCGGTGAAAGGAAAGTAGCTCGGCCTCACACGCACCTTCCGCTCCTTCCCAAAAAGCGACTGGATCATGTAGAGGAGCGTCCCCTTCATGTCGCCGACCGTCAGCCCGCGGTCCACGGCGAGGCCCTCCACCTGGCTGAAGTAGGGCAGGCGCGTGGCTTCCGGCGCATCGCGGCGATAGCACCTGCCCGGCGTGATGATGTAGATGGGCGGTTCCTTGAGGCGCTGCATGGCGCGGATTTGCACCGGTGAGGTGTGAGCCCGCAGGAGCAGCTCGGGCGTGAAGTAGAAAGAGTCCCAGTTCTCGCGGGCCGGGTGGCCCTCCGAGATGTTAAGCGCCTCGAAGTTGTACCACTCGGTCTCGACCTCGGGCCCCAGCTCGACCTGGTAGCCGAGGCTTTCGAGGACCGTCTCGATCTCTCGCCGCACCTGGGTGAGCACGTGGATGTGTCCCCGCCCGAGCGGCAGGCCCGGGAACGTGATGTCGATGGCCTCCGTCTCCGCGATGTCCGCCAGGCGCGCTCCTTCCAGCTCGGCGCGCCGTGCGGCGAGAGCCGCCTCGATGGTCCGCTTGGCTTCGTTCGCCGCCTGGCCCAGCGCCGCCCGCTCGGCGGGGGCCAGCCGGCCGATGCCTGACAGAAGGCGCGTGACCTGGCCGCTCTTCCGTCCCAGGAAGTCGAGGGCTATCGTCTCGAGCTCGCCGTCCGACGACGCCTTTACGATGGCGGCCAGCGCCTCCTTGGTCAGCTCGGCGGGATCGCTCACGCCGCTCGCCTCCGGCGCACTTCGAACAGGAGCAGCGCCGCGGCTGCCGCAACGTTGAGCGACTCGACGCCTTCGCTGAGCGGGATCGTGACGAGCTTGAGCACACGGTGCGACAGGCCATGCGCCTCGCTGCCCAGGACGATCATGCCCGCATTCTCTATCGGGGAGTCCGCCAGAAGAGCGCCGCCGCGCGCCGCGGCTCCATAGCCGTCCAGCCCCGACAGCTCGTCCCATGCTGCGCGAGCGACGGTAAGACGGAACACGTTTCCGGCTGATGCGCGCACCGACTTTGTCCCGTACGGATCGGCGCATCCATCGAGCACCGCCAGGGCAGGCGCGCCCGCCGCCGCTGCTGTCCGGCAGATCGCCCCGACGTTCCCGGGATCCTGCACGCGGTCGAGCACCACAAGGGGCCAGCGCGCTGCTCGCGCCGCGGCGATCGCGTCGCGGGCGGACGATTCGCGGACGTTTGCGATGGCGAGCACGCCCTGTGGCGTCACCATCTGGCTGATGGACCGGAACAGGCCGCGCGACAGGGTCACGTGGCGCCGCGCGGCGACCGCGAACTCGTCGCCTTCCCGGACCGCGACGACCTCCAGGTCGACACCGGAAGCGATCGCCTCGGCGACCACGCGCGGACCCTCCAGGAGGGCGAAGCCCGGCTCGCGCCGGCGGGCGAGGCGCCGCAACCTACGAACCACCTCGTTCTCCGGGCTACTTATCACGTGCACGTGTTCGCTGGCCGGCGAATGCGTGCACCGGTCAGAGGCTTTTCTTAGCAACCTCCACCAGCCGGGCAAAGGAACCGCTGTCGCGCACGGCCAGGTCAGCCAGCACTTTGCGGTCGATCTCCACTCCGGCCTGGCGAAGGCCGTGCATGAGCTTGCTGTAAGGCAGCCCCGATTGCCGCGAGGCGGCGTTGATGCGCGCGATCCACAGCTGTCGCATCTCGCGCTTGCGCCGCCGCCGGTCACGGAATGCATATGCGAGCGCATGCAGGACCGCCTCGTTCGCGGGGCGGAAGAGGAGCTTCTTGGAGAGCCGGAACCCCTTGGCGCGATCGAGGATCGCCTTGTGTCGCCGGTGTGCGGGGACTCCGCGCTTGACGCGTGCCATCGCTAGATCCCCAACGCCCGCCGCACTTCTTTGCGGTCAGCCTTGGCCACCGGCTGCTCGTTCTCGTAGTTGCGCTTGCGCTTCTTGGACTTGTGCTCGAGCAGGTGGCTCTGCCAGGCGGTCTTGCGCATGAGCTTGCCGGTCTTGGTGACGCGGATCCTCTTGGCGAAGGCCTTGCGAGTCTTGATCTTAGGCACTGGTCGCGGGCTCCTTGGCCACCGTCTGCGTGGGCGCGGGCGTGGCGGTCGGAGCCGCCGCTTGCCTGGTTGGGGCGAGGATCATGAAGAGGTTCTTGCCTTCGAGCAGCGGCGCGCGCTCGACCATCGCAAACGTTTTTGCGTCGTCCGCCACCCGATCGAGGATCCTTCTCCCGATGTCCTGGTGGACCATCTCCCGGCCTCTGAACATGATCGTAACTTTCACCTTTTCGCCTGCTTCCAGGAACTGCTTCAAACCTTTGAACTTGGTCTGGAAATCGTGCTCCGCGACTTTCGGGCGAAGCTTCATCTCCTTCAGCTTGATGACGTTCTGCTTGCGCCGCTGATCCTTCTCCCGCTTGATGGTCTCGAACTTGAAGCGTCCGTAGTCCATGAGCCGGCAGACGGGCGGGCTTGCC
>JBGOTG010000127.1:0-7337 GCA_041476405.1 Candidatus Dormibacteraceae bacterium
ACGTCGAGTAGGTGGAAGGTCCGGCGCAAGCCGGGATGGAAACCGAAAAACGCATAGGGGACTTCAGGGTAAACAGGAAGGTCGCTTTGGGCATCCTTTTTCCACAGCCCCTGCACACCCTGCTGTCAATTCAAAAAGCCGGTTTTTGCGGCAGCCTTGCACGCTTTCTCCACAGCACCGGGGTCGAAGCCGGCAGCCGCCCGCACGAGCTTTTCCACACCCTCCTGGAGCCGGGCCACCGGCATGGGGTCCTCGAACCGCAGCCAGCGGTACGCGACAGGCTTCGACCAGGCGCGGCCCTGTGCCAGATAGAGGCGCCGGTGGCTCTCGATCACGATCTCCTCGACCTGGCGCAGGAGGCTGGGTTCGCCTTCGGTGACGCGCGCGAAATCCTGCCGGGCCATCCATCCGAGCAGGCGCTGGAGGCGGGCGCCGGGGTCCGGTGGGCGGGCCGGGCGCGTGGCGGGCCTAGACGGAATGCTTCGCCGCCTCGCCGGACTGAGGGTTTGCGGCCGGCGATGTGGCGATCTCGTACAGGCTGGACTGCAACGTGCAGATGAAGGGAAGGTTGCGGTACAGCTCGCGATAGTCCAGCCCATAGCCGACCACGTAGTCGGTGGGAATCTGAAAGCCGACATAGCGGACAGGGACCTGGACGAGCCTGCGCGTGGGACGGTCCAGCAGCGTCACGACCTCGACCGAGGCGGGATTACGCAGTCGCAGCTCGGACAGAAGGTAGTCGAGCCTGAGACCTGTGTTGACGATGTCCTCCACCAACAGGACGTGCCGGCCGTCGATGGGGTAGTCGATGTCGCGGGCGATGCCGACGCGCGCGCGCGGTTGGGCGCCGGCGAATCTTTTGAGCTCGAGGTAGTCGATGACGAACGGGACCTTGATCTGACGCGCGAGGTCCGCCAGAAAGAACGTGATGCCTTTGAGGACTCCGACCAGTACCACCGAGCGTCCGCGGTAGTCGCGCGTGATCTTTCTCGCCAGGGCCCTGACACGCGTCTCGAGCTCCACCGGTGAGATGACGATGTCACCGATGTCCTCCTTGCGCAGGTTCTGAACTTCGGCAGCGCCGTAGCCTGCCTTGGCGAGAAGCTGCTGGTAGTCCTTTCGATAGAGCAGCCTGACGTTGACGTCGGGATAGAGCTCACGCAGCAGGCGCACCTTGCGATTTTTCGGCGTCACCAGCGATTGCTTCATCGTGGTCAGCTCGAGATACAGATCGTGCTCCGGTAGGTAGAAGTCTGGCGTGAACATCTCGGCCACCCGGTCGCTCTCCCACGCGATGGGGAAGGACAGCGGCTCGTACACCCAGCGGATGCGGTAGTAGTCGAGAAAGCGGGCGAACTCGTGCTCGGAGTGATGGGCGAACTCGACGCGCGCGTGGGCCGGACCTGTGCGTCTGACCAGGCGCGAGCGCTGCCTGACGGGGCGGCGCCACTTTTGTGGGACGTAAAGTTGGACGGACGACGCCAAAGAAGCGTTGAAATTGTACGCTCGATACCGGCACCATGGTCACGCCCGCGCAGAAGATGGTCGCCGAGCAGCTGCTGCCGAATGGCGTCACCGACGAGCGCGTGCTCGCGGTGATGTCGTCGATCCCGCGCGAGGAGTTCCTTTCCGGCAGGTTGCGGCGCCACGCCTACGAGAATCGCGCCCTCTCCATCGAGTGCGGCCAGACGATCTCGCAGCCGCTGGTCGTCGCGCTGATGACCCAGGCGCTCAGGCCGCAACCAGATGACGTCGCGCTCGAGGTCGGCACCGGTTCGGGCTACCAGGCCGCTGTGCTCAGCCGGTTGTGCCGCAAGGTGGTGACCCTCGAGCGGGAGCCTGCCCTCGCCGAGCATGCCTCGCACACCCTGGTGCGTCTCGGCTTCACCAACGTCGAGGTGGCCGTCGCGGATGGCAGCCAGGGCTGGCCTGCGGCGGCCCCCTATGACATCGTGCTCGTCGCTTGCGCGACGCCCGAGATCCCCGCGCCGCTGATCGAGCAGCTTGCACCCGGCGGCCGCCTCGTGATACCGCTCGGTAGCGCGGCCGACGAGCACCAGGACTTGCGCATCTACGAACGAAATGAGTTCGGGCTGACGTCGCGCTCGCTGTTCCCCGTGCGCTTCGTACCCTTACGGACCGGGTGAGATCAAGGCGAGGGTGAGACCTTGGGCGTCGGGCTGGGGGTGCCCTTCGGTACGGCGCTCGCCGTCAGATCCTTCAACTGCTGCAGAACCTTCCCGACCTGGACCATCTCGGACGCGTACGTCGTGAGGTCGCCCGACTTGAGCGCGGCGTACGCCGCCGCATAGTGGGTGTTCGCCTGCGTTATCAGGTCTGCGATCTGGGCGAGCACGGCGGGAGTGATCGTGGGTGGCGGGTTGTTGGGCGGCGGCGTCGGCGTGCTCGTTCCGACCAGCTGGTCGATCGCCTGCTGGAGAGTATCGGTGTAGACGACCTGCGTCTGGTCGGCGAGGATCACCTTCTTCAGCTCGGGCAAGCCCGACGACGAGGTGGCCTTGAGGTAGATGGGTTCGAAGTACAGGAACGAGTTGCCGATCGGCACCACGAGCAGGTTCCCCTGCTGGACAGACGAACCGGTCCCATGGAAGAGCGTGAAGTCGCGCGAGATGACCGGATCCTGGTTGATTCGGTTCGCGACCTGCTGCGGCCCGAAGATCACCTTGTCCTTCGGCAGCACGTAAGAGACGTATTCGCCGTAGTGCGAACCGTCGGTCCGCGCGGCCATCCAGGAGACCATGTTGTTCTTCAGGTGTGGCGTGAACGGCATGATCAGCAGGAACTCCGGATTCGATTCGCCGGGTAGGCGGAAGAGAACGTAGTAAGGCTGCACAGGCGTGGCCGTGCTTCCGGGCGCCGACTGCGCGGTGGGAACGTCCCACACGTCCTCGCGAGCGAAGAAGACCCTCGGGTCGGTGATGTGGTAGGTGGCGTAGATTCCGACCTGGACGTCGAACAGGTCCACCGGCACCCGCAGGTGCGCGCGAAGGCCGGCCGGCATGGCGTCGATCGGCTTGAACAGGGACGGGAAGGTTGCCTCGTACGCCTTGATGATCGGGTCCTTGGGGTCGATTACATAGAAATCCGCAGTGCCCTCGTAGGCGTCGATAACGACCTTCACGGAGTTGCGGATGTAGTTGATGTCCATCCCGTTAAGTGAGTTCGGCTGGAACGGGCTCGACTGCGAGTAGGGATAGGTGGTGCCGGTCGTGTACGCGTCGAGAATCCAGTACACGCGGCCGTCGACCACCACTACGTACGGGTCACTATCGAAGGAGAGAAACGGCGCCAGCTCTCTCGCGCGGTCGAGGATCGTGCGGCGGTAGAGCATCTCGGTCTTGTCGGTGACCTGCGGCGAGACGAGCAGGTTGAAATCGCCCAACCTGAGCGCCCAGAGAGCTCGGCTCAAGGGGGTCATCGGGACTCCGTGCGTGCCGGTGTATGACGTGAATACGTCCTGGCTCCCCTGTGGAAAGTCGAACTCGCGCGTATTGGATGGCGCCAACGCGTAGTTGTTGGTGAGCTCTCCGAAGTAGATGGCGGGCTGCGTGACCGGCAGCGTGCCTGTGGGCGGCAGGTCGCCAACCACGTAGTCGGGCAGGCCCTCGCCGACGACAGCGTTGACGGGGCTGGCCGCCACGCCGTACCCGTGCGTGTACTGGAGATGTTCGTTGACCCAGTTCTGGGCGGCGGGCTGCAGGTTGGTCACATCGAACTCACGCGCGCTGATCTCGAGCGACGTGTATGCAGGCGGCGTCGTCGGAGTTCTCGACACCGTGTAGCGGTCGATGTCGATGTCATTGAAGCTGTAGTAGGTGCGGATCGTCTGCAGCTGCTCGTAGACGTCTCTCAGTGGCGTGTAGTCCCACAGCCTCAGGTTGTCGACTGTCGCCTGGTCGTTCTGGACGTCCTTCTGGGTCAGCGGCTGATCGCCGGTGAAGTTGCTGACCGTCACGTTGGTGAGCCCGTAGGCGGCCCGCGTGCCGGCAATCTCCCTCTCGATGTACGGAAGCTCGTACGACTGCGCGCTCGGAGTCACGAAGAAGCTCTGAATGACCGACGGGTAGACCTGACCGACGAGCAGCATGAGGACCCAGAGCCCCGCGGCGGTCACCGGCAGCCACACACGCCTCAGCCAGATGTTCGCGAGCAGGGCGCCGGCGAGCACGACTCCGATGCCGGCCTGGAACGTGAACAGCGGCAGCCGCGCATTGACGTCGGTGTACGCGGCGCCCCAAACGATGCTGCTGTTGTGGGCGAAGAGGAGGTCGTAGCGGCCGAGCCACATCCAGCCGGAGAGCACCAGTGCAAAGATCGCCAGCAACGCAGACAGATGCGCGATCGCGAGCGGGCTCAGGTTGAGGTCGAATGCGTCTCCACGCCAGGCATAGAGCCCTCCGGTCACGAGCGCAGACATGAATCCGAGTCCCAGCGCCCAGTTGGCGATCGCGTGCAGGAAGGGCAGCGTGAGCAGGTAGAAGGAGATGTCCTGGCCGAGAACCGGGTCGGTGATGCCGGTGGGTGAAGAGTGTTGGAAGAGGGCGAGTGTCTGCCACTGCGTGCCCGCCCCGCCGGAGAGGATAAGGGCGACGAGAGCGGCGGCCGCGAGCGCGATCCCGCCGGTGGGGCTGCGCACTATCGCGCGCCGGATGCCGACAGCCCGTAGACCCGGTCCAGAACGGACTCGCAGCGCCACTATGACGTTCACCGCCAGGTAGACGAACGCGATGGTGAAGCTGGCAAGGAAGAGGACGGCTTCGAGGATCAGCCTGGTCGTGAACACGTCCTGGTACCCGAGCGCGGAGTACCACTCACGCTCGGTAAAGAACCAGACGATAGGACTGGCGAAAACGAACACGAGTACGGCGAGCCCGAACAGGGCCGCGCCGACCCAGAAGCGGCGGGGTGGTCGCGGGATGCGTATCTCCCGCGCCCCCTCGAACGGGCCGCCACGATCGAAGGGATCAAACGGCCGGAAGGGGCGGCTCATGGGTTACGAATCAGGTTAACCTCTCGCGTCCGGCGAGGTTTGCGCTCAGGCTTCGCGGTGGATTCCGGCGAGCGCATTGTCGTCGGCGCTGAAATCCCGGTTGGAGTCCGGCGGCGGGTTGGCGAGGTGCCACGCCACAGTGGTTCGAAGCGTCTCGGCCGGATCGGACGTCGTCCAGCCCAGCATCGCTCGGGCCTTGCGTGCGCCGGCGGCGATGTGCTGCGGCATCGTGCCCGTCGGCTTCAGGTCCTCGGGCAGCACGTCGTCTGGCACGCGGACCAGCTCGGCCTTCGAGCCTGCGGCATCGAGGATCATGCGGCTCCACATGCCGATCGAGAAGGTCCGGTCCTCGCAGAGGTTCAGCACCTCGCCCGCCGATCTGGACGATTCCAGCGCCAGGCGTGCTCCGCGCGCCACGTCGCGCACGTACCCGCGGCACGTCAGCCACATGCCTGCGCCGATCGGGATCTTCATGCGACCGGCGCGGACCCTGCGGAGGATGAACTCCTCGCGGCGCTGATAGTCGCGCTCGCCGTAGACCATCGGGAGTCGCAGCGAGGTCGCGCCACGGGGCAGATACACATCTTCCACGTCGAGCTTGTCGTAGTCGTCCATGCCTTCGAGCTTGCCGCGGTAGGGATACCGAGCGGGTCGCACCGGCGAGTCCTCGTCGAGCGGAACCGGGTCGGTTTCCCGGTCGTCGTTCAGCGCGCCGAATGCGCGATACACGTCCATGCTCGAGATGACGACCAGCCGGATGCCCGCAGGCAACGCGGCGACGGCGGTCTCCGCATCCTCGCTGGTCAGCGCCCGGCAATCGATCGCCGCGTCCGGCCGGAACGCAGCGATCGCGGAGCGGTGAGTGGGAAGTTCGGGTCGTTCCGTATGGAGGTGCTGGGCCTCGGGCATTCCCTCGGGCTCGAGCACGCCCCGGTGGATCAGGAGCAGGCGGTGACCGGCCGCGACGAGGTCCTCGACGATCGCGCGCCCGATGAAGCGCGTGCCGCCGAGGACAATGACGTTCAAGCGGGTCGGACGGCTGCCGGGTTGCGCTCCACGATGAGGTCGATCAGTCCCCAATCCTTGGCCTCTGCGGGGTTCATGAAGAAGTCGCGCTCCATCGCCCGCTCGACGTCTTCCAGCGGCCGGCCGGTGTGCTTGGCGTAGATGCGCGCCATCGACTCGCGCTGCCGCAGGATCTCCCGCGCGTGGAGCTGGATGTCGGTGGCCTGTCCCTGGATGCCTTGCGTGAACGGCTGGTGGATGAGGATCTGCGCATGCGGCAAGGACATTCGCTTGCCCGCTTCGCCGCCCGCGAGAAGTATCGACGCGCCACTCGCGGCGAGTCCCGTGCACAGGGTGCCGACCTTCGGCCCGACGTACTGCATCGCGTCGTAGATGGACAGCGCGGCGGTGAGCGATCCTCCCGGGCTGTTGATGTACAGCTGGATGTCGCGCTCCGGCGCCTCGTTCTCGAGGAACAGGAGCTGCGCGGTGACGGTCGCCGCGAGGTCGTCCTCGATGACGCCGCGCACGAACACGACGCCGTCCTTGAGCAGGCGCGAATAGATGTCGTAGGCGCGCTCGCCGCGCCCGTCGTTCGTGATCACAGTCGGAATCAGATGCATGGTCACCTCCTCGGTTGGAAGCCAATGGGCGGACGCGCCTTGGGCGGCGGATTCGACATCGCGAGGTATGCGCTGTAATCGGCGAGGCTCCGCAGCGCCTCCATCGGCAGGCCTGCGGCTGCCAGCCGGAGCTTGACCGGGGGATCGTCGGGCCAGGCCGGTCGGTCCGAATCCGCCCCCAGCAGCCGCGCCAGGTCGGCGTAGATGTCGGCAGGCCGGGCGCCCAGGGCATGCGCCACCGCCAGCAGCCGCTCGGTGGAGACCTCCTTGCGTCCTCTCTCCACCTCCGAGAGGTGGGCTGGCGACAGCCCGGCCTCAGCCGCTACCTCGGTCAAGGTGCGGTGCGCCGCCTCACGGCGGCCACGGAGCACGGCTCCGAGGGCCAGGCGAACAGCCGTAGCGGATTCGCTGTAAGCGAACGACATTCTTCAGTAGCGAAGTATACCCGGCTGTCCTCCCCGCTTGCCGGGGAGGTGGCCCGAAGGGCCGGAGGGGCCTACCGGACTGGTTCTTTCCTCGCGAAGGTAGGCCCAGGCGGCGCCGGCACCGCCTTGCGCTCGGCTTCGGTCCTGGCGTGGCGCCGCTGCATCTCGAGCTTCAGGCTCTCCTCTCCACGGGCCATCGCCCAGCGATGGTTCGCGCCGAAGATCGGCCTGAAGATCGGGGTGCCGTACCGCAGCAACGGCTTGTCGGCCCTG
>JBGOTG010000128.1:0-7227 GCA_041476405.1 Candidatus Dormibacteraceae bacterium
GAGAGCGCGGCATCGAGCCCAAGAACCTGCTGGTCAGCGAGAGGGCCCACATGGTCATGCGATACCACCCACTCCTCGACCAGCTCGAGGAGGAGGCTCGTGGCGACGACCGCCTCGGCACCACGTGGCGCGGCATCGGCCCCGCCTACGCCGACAAGATCCGGCGGATCGGCTTCCGTATCGGCGACCTCCAGAAGGAAGGCTTCATGCGCAAGAAGCTGGCCTTCGTGGTCGGCCAGGTGAAAAACCCGATTCTCACCAAGCTTTACAGCCGCGAGCCCTACGACTGGGAAAGCATGCTCGACGAATACATGGGCTACGCGAAGCAGCTCGACCCCCACATCAAGGACACCTTCCCGATCATCCAGGACGCGCTCGACGCCAACGCCAACATCCTGCTGGAGGGCGCCCAGGCGACGATGCTCGACCTCGACTTCGGCACCTACCCGTACGTCACGAGCTCCAATCCGACCGCGGGCGGCGCCCTGACCGGCAGCGGCGTCCCGCCGACCAAGGTCGACCTCGTCATCGGCGTCTTCAAGGCCTACACCTCACGGGTGGGCTACGGCCCGTTCCCATCCGAGCTCCTCGACGAGGTGGGGGACCAGATCCGCGAGCGCGGCCACGAGTTCGGCACCGTGACCGGCCGACCGCGCCGCATCGGCTGGTTCGACGCCGCCGTCGCGCGCTACGCGGTGCGTCTCAACGGCGTCGCGTGCGCGGCCCTGATGCGCCTGGACATCCTCGACGACCGGCCGAACCTCAAGATCTGCACCGCCTACGACTTCCGCGGCGAGCGCCAGGACCACCCCATCGCCAACATCTCCCACTACAAGCACTGCGTCCCCGTCTACGAGGAGATGCCCGGTTGGGAGACCGCGATCGGTACGGCCCGCTGCTGGGATGACCTGCCCCAGCGATGCCGTGACTACATCGAGCGAATCGGCGAGCTGATCGGCGCGCCGATCGAGCTGGTGGGAACCGGTCCGCGCCGCGACCAGTTCGTCACCCGCGGCCGCAAGCTGTTCGACTGAGGTTCGACCACGAGGCTGTAACCAAACCTGGGCCTGCGGTGTCTTGACTCATGTGGCCCAATCCTTGACCGCAGGCAGCGAGCGCCCGCTCTATGAGCAGGCGCGCCAAGGCGATGAGGCAGCCTTCGAAGCCCTGATCGGGCCACTTGTCGAACCGGCGCTCCGGCTCGCCCACTCGATGCTCGGCGATCGCTGGGAGGCGGAGGACGCCACGCAGGAGGCGGTGACACGGGCGTGGCGCAAGCTGGGCCAGCTTCGACCGGGGATGCCTGTGAGGCCGTGGTTCCTGGCCATCGTGATCAACCAGTGCCGCAACGTGCGGCGAACCAGATGGTTCACCACCGCTCGAATCGCCGAGGTTTTCCAGGGCTCCCGCGCCGATCGGGCCGACATCGAAAGGGTCGATGTGGCGCGCGCTCTCGCCCGTCTCCCGAGCCGGGACCGGCAAGCACTCTTCCTGCACTTCTACCTCGACCTCCCTGTCGAGGAGGTCGCCTTCGCGCTCGGAATCTCACCCTCGGCCGCGAAAGGCCGTATTTACCGGGCCTGCCATCGGCTGCGACCCGATCTCCTGGAGGACAACTAAGTGGATGACCTGCGCCGGGATGTGAACGAGGCGTTCGACAAACGACAGGCCGAGCTCGGAGACCTAGGCGGCGCCCGCGAGCGGATCCTCAAGGGCGCGCTTGGCGCTCGCAGCACGCGCGCGGGCTACCGTCTGCACTTCGCCGCGGGAGTCGCCGTCATCCTCATCGCGGCCCTGGTCGTCGCAACGTTTGTCTACGTTCGGGCAATCTCCCAACCCACCCCAGGCACGCACCTCAAAGTTACGGCGGACACGCCGATGATCCTGTATCACGACCCCTCGAATTTCGACCAGATCGACGGCATCACCTGGGATGGCCGCACCTCGGTCAGAATCGGGCAGGGCGACCCGAACGGCGGGACCTCCAATCCCGCGGGCACTCTGTACAGCACGTCGACTGAAATTCGCGATCGGTCAGGCAATGTTGTCGTCAACCTGAAGGGATTCACCGGCACATGGGCCGACGACGAGCGCCAATTCTGCGAGATGGTGCCCTCTGGACTGCCCGGCGCCGAAACTCCTGCCGACCTCATGCTGGTCACGCCGGGCGCAAGCCCATTGAGGATCGCCACGATCGGGACTTACCCGGCGGCGGGTGCGAACCATCCTCCTCCAATCGTTGCCGCCTGCAGCGTTGCAAACGACACGGTGATTGTGGTTCAAGCAGGAGGGTTGGGCGCCCAGAGCGTTCAATACTGGGCAGTCCAACTATCGAATGGGGGCAACCCGTGGTCCCGCGCCTCCAGCTTCACAGACATCCCGGCTGCGTTCCGGATCGTCGCGACTCACGACGGGCGATTCGTGGCTGAGTCGACCCTGCTGCCGTCGCAAGTGACGGCAAACATCAATAGCGCCACCAGTTCAAAGTTCCTCACGTCGTCGGTCGACGCGTTCTCATGGGATGGCTCGCTCGCGGTTGTCGCGCCCTTGTCAGGCACCCCTGTGAGCTTGGTCCGGTGGCGCGACGGCACCGTCCTCTGGACGGGCCCTGTCGGTTCTTACTTCCGAGCCGCCAAGGCCGAACCAGGAGGCAGTCGCATCGCGATCGGGCTTGTCGGGCACAACCCCGCTGAACTCACCGCGGTGGTGAGGACGGTGAACCTCTACGTGGTGTCGGCAGAGGGTCGGCTCATCTGGACGAAGAACAACATGTACCTCGCTTAGCTCGCCTTGGAGACGCTCTTGACCACCCGGAGCTGAGACTCGCGCTGGCGCAACCTGCGGTTCTTCTGCCAGCGCTCCTTCCACATCGTGCCGCCCCAGAACACGACCACGGCCAGCGCCATCACCGCCTGCACGCCTGCGATCGTGAGAAAGGCTGCTTCGATGCCGTATCCACGCACGCGCAGCCCGACCGCGAGAAGGCCGGCGCCGAAGCCCAGCACGGGGCGGATCGCCCACGACGCCGGGAGGTTGCGCCGATCGGCCAGCAGCAGGCCGGCCACGAACCACGTCGGCCCGCTGTCCAGGTGCGCGACGTAATCCCAGTGATATGCCCCGATGGCAACCACGGCGCCGGCCAGGAAGCCGACCGCGACCACCAGGCTCAGGCGGCGCGCGTAGGCCAGCCAGGCGATCCCGATCGCCACCGCCAGCAGCGAGGTCGCGAAGACGGGTCCCGCCACGTTACCCACGTAAAGAGTGATCGGGTCGTATGAGGCGGGCAGGGAGGGCTCCACGAACCAGATCGCGATCGGGTCCGGGAACGATTTGCCGCTGGCCGGGTTGATGTAGGCGAGCGGGGCACCCCTCGTGATGATGGCGACCGCCGCGAACGCGAGGAGGCCTGTCTGCGCCCGAATCGCCGGGATGTAACGCGCCCGCAGCAGCTCCAGGATGACGGCAGGCACGGCGATCTCGACCGAGGTGACAAGCGATGCACCGGCGCCCACGAGCGCAACGCCGACGATCGCGGCGATCACTGCGCTCGGCTGCGGGCGCGGTATGTCGTGGCGCCACACAAATCGCGCGACCAGCTGCGCCGAGATTCCCACCACCAGCGCGACCCCGAGCATCTGGACTGCCGGGAACTTGAAGATGACCAGGCCCGCGACGACAGGCGGGGTCAGCGCGATGCCCGTGACCAGGTCGTCGGGCAGCGAGGCCGGGCTGAACGCGGCCTGATCCAGCCGGGCTCCGGCCTTTTGCAGCCAGGCCTTGGGACGAGCCAGCACGCAGGGATTGTAGGCATCACCCGCAGGGCGGCGTCTTGGGCGGCCGCCCGCGCCGACCCGTCCGCCGAGCGGGTTGGGTGATAATCGGCACGCTCGTGTCGCTTCCTCGCACACGCCTTGCCGCGACGCTGGTGGCGCTCCTGGGGTGCCTCTGGGCCGGCCTCGCCGGCGCCGCCGCCACCCTCCCACCCTCGACGTGGGTCGCGCTGACGCCGCTGCCGGGCCAGGGCCACAGCGCGATATTCGCCATCGGCGCCAACCCGTTCAACAACCAGGTCGTCTTGGCGGGAACATCGGACGGTTCGTTGATGAGGAGCGCCGACGGCGGTTCGACCTGGAAGCCGGCCCACAGCGGCTCGCCCGGCCTGCTCACCGTCGCCTACAGCCCGTTCAAAGCCGGCCTCGTGCTCGCCGGCACGCGGGGTTCGGGCGCGTTGGCGAGCAAGGACGGAGGGTCGTCGTGGGCTCCAGTGAAAGGCCTGGAGGGGCGCTCCGTCAGGGCGTTCGGGTTCGCGCTCGCGCTCGTCGTCGCAGGCACAGACCATGGCGTCTACATCAGCGCTGACGGCCTCACGTGGAGACCCTCAGGGCTTTCGGGCACCAGCATCGCCGCGCTGGCGGTGTCCGCGGTCCACGACCCTGTCCACCTGGTGGCCGGCGGCGACGCGGCATCCGCTACCGGTGGAGTGCCCCTGTTTCAGAGCGCAGACGCCGGCGCAACCTGGGCGCCGATGAACGCCGGGATCAGCGGCAAGGTGGTGTCGTGCCTTGCCGCCGGCGGCCTGCTGCCACCGACGAACACAGTGCGGCCGCTGCTGGTCGGGACGAACGCCGGCCTGTTCACATCGCGCGACAACGGCGTGTCGTTCGTCCCCAACAGCGGCGGCGGCCTGCTGCCCTCGACCGATTACACGCAGATCAAGTTCGTGACCACTCACTACGAGCGCTACTACACGGCGAGCGATGGCGGCGGTTCGGCGTCTGGCGGACTCTGGCGGACCGGTGACGCGGGACGCCACTTCGCATCGCTTGCCCCCCCGATCCCGTCGGTCACCGCTCTGGCCCTCTCATATGACGAGGCTCCGATCCTTTACGTGGCCACCTTCCGGCCGGCCGACCAGGTGGCGGTGCTGTGGGCGTACCGCGACACGGGCGGGGTCCCGCAAGGATCGCCGGCGCCTGTCACGCCGCCGGCCAGCGGCACCCGTACCACCCCGCCCGCATCCGCCGGCCCATCAGACCTGAGCCGGTTTCTCCAGTCATCGCAGACGCCCTACGTTGCGGTCGGAGTGGTCGCGCTGCTCGTGATCGGGCTGGCCGTGGTCTCCCATTTCCGCGGCCGGCGCGGGTGACCCACTAGACTCCCACGAGTTGACTGACCCACACGAACGTCTCCGACAGCTCGGGTTGAAGCTGCCCGATCCGCCCGCCCCCGTTGCCTCGTACGTGCCGACGGTGCTCGTACCGATCGGCAACGGGCGCTCCCTCCTGTACATCGCGGGGCAGGTGTCCGTCCGGGACGGCAAGCGGCTGACCGGACGGTGTCCCGACGAGGTCAGCGTGGAGGAAGCACAGGCGGCGGCACAAGCGTGCGCGCTCAACGTGCTGGCTCAGATCGAGGCGGCGGCGGGGCTCGCCAACGTGGAACAGGTCGCGCAGCTGACAGGCTTCATCCTGTCGACTGACGACTTCGGCGATCAGCCGAAGGTGCTCAACGCAGCTTCCGACCTGCTCGTCGAAGTCCTGGGCGAAGCCGGCAAGCACACGCGCGCGGCGCTCGGGGCGAGCGCACTTCCCTTCTCGGTCACTGTCGAGATCGCGGCGGTGGTGGTTGTCCGCGCCGGCTGAGCCGAAAGCCGCGCCAGCCCAGCGGCCCCGACTGCTACTCGCCGGCAGCATCATCTACCTCGCGACGATCTTCGGAGTGATGCTGTGGCAGGGCATCTCGATCGAGCCCGAATGGGTCCTGCTCGCCCTGCTGGTCATCGCCATCGCACTTGGGCGCGGCCGCACGTTCATCGCCGACTGGACACCATTTCTGCTGCTCTTCTTCGCCTATGAGGCGATGAGAGGTTTTGCCGCCAGATTTCCGCCGCACGACCTTTCGGGGTTGGAGCGATGGGTCTTCGGCGGCACGATCCCGACGCTCACCCTTCAACGCGCGTTCTACCACCCAGGTGTGATCGGCATCCAGGACCTGGTCGCGATGTTCTTCTACTTCATGCACTTCGTCCTGCCGATCGTGGTCGGTTTCGTCTTCTGGGTGAACAGCCGCGAGCACTACTGGCGCTTCATCGCAGCTTTGCTGCTGATGTGCTTCCTTGCTTTCTTGACCTACCTTTTCTGGCCCAGCGCGCCACCCTGGTACCAGCTGCACGACGTCGTCAAGATCAACCAGCAGACAGTCGACAAGATCTGGGGCAACACGGTGGTCGTCATCTATCACGCCTTCAATCCGAACCAGTTCGCGGCATTTCCTTCGCTCCATGCCGCGTTTCCGGCGCTGGCCGCGGTGTATGCCTGGCGGCGATATCGAGCCCTCGGGCTCGTTCTCGTGCTCTGGTCAGTGGGCGTCGTCGTATCGATCGTCTACCTGGGCGAGCACTACGTGGTCGACGCGCTCGCGTCGGTGGTCTATGTCGCTGCCGCCACCATCATCGTCGAGTCCGTGAGCCGCTGGCGATCGCGGCGCAAGCCGGCAGTGGAGATCGTTACGCCTGCCACACCTTCCGCATGATCGATCGCGCGAGCTTGTCCGGGTCGTGGTGGGACGGCACGCGAACGTTGACGACGTCGGCGCCGATGAACCGGACCTCCGGGTGGCTCGCTGAGTCCTCCGGCCGGAAGATCACCTGTGACTGCCCGCCCGTGGGTGTGTAGGAGTTGTTCGAGTTGACGAGCACGAAGTCGAAGATGTTCGATCCGACGTGCTCGTGGATCACGCGCAGGTAGTCGTCGACGCCGTACCCGTCGGTCTCGCCGTGCTGCGCGGCAAGGTTGCAGATGTAGACCTTGAGCGCCGGCGATGCCTTGATGGACTCGACCATCCCTTCAACCAGCAGGTTGGGAAGGATCGAGGTGTACAGCGATCCGGGGCCGATGACGACCAGCTCGGCGTTCAGGATCGCCTGCGCCGCCTCAGGGTTCAGCTGTGCGCCGTCGGGCTTCAGAAAAACCTGGCTTATCGGGGCGTTCTGCATCGGGATCTTGGACTCGCCTTCGACCGTGTGGCCGTTGATCGAGGCCACGAGCGTCACGTCCTGGAGAGTGGACGGGATGATCGTGCCCTTCACCGCAAGGACCTTGCCGGACTCGCGCAGCGCGTGCTCGAAGTTCCCTGTGACGTCGGCCATGGCCATGATGAAAAGGTTGCCGAAGGAGTGGCCGTTGAGCGAGCCTTCCTTGAATCGATGGTCGAAGAGCTGTTTCATCA
>JBGOTG010000129.1:0-7223 GCA_041476405.1 Candidatus Dormibacteraceae bacterium
CCTTGGGGAATAAGGACCTCAAATGTGGTTACAGCGGTGGGACACTTGGTCGCTTGCCGCCACCGCTGTCCTGTCGGAGCGCGGATGGCGGCCATGAAACCGGACCTTCGATCGAATGTGAGCCTGCCCTGGGCAACCCCAGATTGGGCCACCGCCGCTGACACCAGGCGGTCCATCTCAGCCACAATCGTGGCTGCTCCCACTTTGACCGCGACAGGAGGGCTCCACGTGGAAGGTAAGGAAAGGACTGAGCTGATCCGTGCTTACCGTGACGGACATCGCGCGGTCGTCGACGCGCTCGAGGGCCTGGAAGAGGAGGAGCTCGATCGCTCCGCCAGCGGCGAGTGGACGCCCAGGATGATCGCCCACCACCTCGCCGACAGCGAGATGATGTCCGCGATCAGGCTCCGCCGCCTGCTCGCGGAGGACAGCCCCGTGATCCACGGCTACGACGAGGTGGAGTTCGCCCACAAGCTCACCTCCGACCGGCCCATCGAACCATCGCTCGAAGCCATGCGCTGGGCGCGCGAAACGACCGCCCAGATCCTGGACCGGCTCACCGAAGAGGACTGGCGGCGCTCAGGGACGCACAGCGAGAGCGGACCTTACTCGGTGGAGGACTGGCTCACCATCTACGCCAGGCACGGGCACGACCACGCGCAGCAGATCCAGCGCTCCCGAGGCCGGTCCTAGCCGTGGCCACCACCCACGCGGTGATGGACGCTGCGCTGCAGAAGGCTGCAGCGTCACGCGAGGCGGACCTGGCAGACCTGATCGAGGAGCTCCGGATCCCGTCGGTCAGCACCCTGCCCGAGCGCCGCGAAGATTGCCTGCGCAACGCCCGCTGGCTTGGGGACCGGATGCAGGCGCTGGGAATGACTGTCGAGATCGTCGACGTCATCAAGGACGGGCTCCCCGTCGTGGTCGCCGATTGGCATGGTCGCCCGGGCAAGCCACACCTGACGATCTACGGCCACTACGACGTCCAACCACCCGACCCGCTCGACGAATGGAAGTCGCCTCCCTTCGAGCCCGAGATCCGCAACGGGCACATCTATGCGCGCGGTTGCGCCGACAACAAGGGCAACCACATGGCGACGCTCAAGGCGGTCGAGCACCTCTTCGCTGCCGGCGGACCGCCAGTCAACCTGCGCTTTGTGATCGAAGGCGAGGAAGAGATCAGCGGCCAGTCGCTGTCCCGTTACCTGCGCGCGAACGGCTCGAAGCTCAAGACCGACTCGGTCCTGGTGTGGGACGGCGGCTTCGACGAGGCCGACAATCCCACCATCGCGACCGCGCTGCGGGGAATCCTATACGTGGAGCTCCACGCCACCGGTGCCGCGGTCGACCTCCACTCGGGGATGTTCGGCGGGGTGGCACCCAACCCGATCAACACGCTTGCCAGGATCATCGGCGAGCTCAAGGATCGAGACGGTCATATCACGATCCCGGGCTTCTACGACGCGGTGCTGCCTCCCACCGCCGAGGAGCTGGCGGACTGGAAGACGAAGGATCACCGGTACGCCGAGACCATGCGGAAGTTTTCGGGAGCGCGGGCACTCGAAGGCGAGCCGGGCTACCTGGCCCTCGAGCGCACGGGCAGCCGTCCGACGCTGGACGCCAACGGCATCATCGGCGGCTTCACCGGCGAGGGCGAGAAGACTGTGATCCCGGCGCGAGCGTCAGCCAAGGTCAGCCTGCGCCTGGTGCCTGACCAGGACTGGAAGGTCATCCTGGGCGCCCTGGAGAAGTACGTGAACGTGCTGACCACGCCCGGAGTGGAAGTCAAGGTCGAAGTCCTGGGCGCCGCGCCACCCGTCGTGTGTGGCGTCGATCACGCCGCCGCGCGCGCGTTGCGGGCTGCGTACGCAGAGGCCTTCGGAAGGGAGACCGCGCTCGTCCGTGTGGGAGGGTCGATCCCTGCGTCCGTCGATTTCCAGCAAGCGGTCGGCGCTCCGCTCGTGATCAGCGGTATCCCCCAGGCCGATGACGCTGTGCACTCGCCCAACGAGCACCTTGCGATCGATCACTACCACCGCGGCATCGAGGCTGTCATCCGCTTCATCTGCAAGCTGGACGAGTAAGGTCACACCGCCCGACGCGGCTACGACAGGGCCGAGGCCTTCGCTTCCAGGTGCTGAACGCGCGCGTCCCAGTAGCCAAGTCGCTGCCGGAAGCGCTCGGCCTGGGCGACCACGACCGGTACGTTGGTGAGCTCCACCTCGTGACGCGCCGTCTCCGATTGTGTCTCCATGAGCTGGCGTACGCGGGCGAGCACCTTCTCCTCCATGGCGAGGATCTCCGTGTAGACCTTCCTCCAGTAGACGGCCTGCTCCATGTTGGAATCGCCGGGGATGCCTTCTCCGTCCATGCGCTTGGTCCAGTCGCCGCCACGCTCGGCGGCATCGACGTCTGGTCGCAGTCGTTTGGACAGAGTCTTGGACATCGTTCCCTCTTTGTACGGGGCCCCGCGTAAAAAGTTCAGCAACATTTCAAGGTGACGCGGGGCGTGCGGGATCTCCTATGCGGGTGAATCAAGCGGCGCTGCTAGCAGCGATTGTCGGTGGGCCAGTTGACGCAGATCCTGCTCACCGAGGCCCTGGTCGGATCGGCGATCCCGTCGTTGTCGATCGCCCAGGTCACGATCCTGTACGTGTGCTCGTGATCGTAGATCAGAAACTTCGTGCTCCAATCGGTGGACGTCGCTCCAGGAGCCGAGAGGTCCGCCAGCACGCTCGTGTACTGCGGACGCCAGTACACGCCGGGTTGTCCCGGGCACCCTGCCTGCCCGCACCAGTACTCGCCATGCTGGATGTTCCGCACGGTCAAGCGAATCGACTGGACGCCCGGGTGGGCGCCGGCCGTGTCGCCGGCCGTGCCCGCGATCCTCACGTAGTAAGGCATCAGGAACAGCCCGGTGCTCGAGTCGCAACACGGCGGATGGTAGAGCTGGCGGAACTGCGGGCTGGTGATGGCGGTCTCGGGCGGGTTGGTCAGGCTCGAGAGCATGAACTTGATGGTGGGCAGGTTGGGGTCGTGCTGCCCGTCAGTGTCTACCGCGTCCGATTGCACCAGGAAGATGCCACCGTTCGCCGGCGCCGGGAATGCCGCGGACCATGTCGTCGACGCGGCACCAGGTGACCCGAGCTGTGCCTGAATCGCCTGAAACACGTTGGACCAGGCGTTGCCGACCGGATCCCACCAGCGTCCGGATGCGGTGTCCCTGACTCCCACATAGTCCACCGCGACGCCAACGTCGTCGGTTGCGGTGCCTGTGACCTGCACGAGAGATCCGTCGTTCGTCACGGTCGACCCGTCGGCCGGCGACACGATCGCCGACGACGGTTTGCCGCTGACCCCACCGCCGAGGCTGAATGCGTACAGCAGTCCGTTCGAGCTGCCTATGTACATGTGGCCGTCGGCAAGCGCCGCGGAGCTGAATACGAATGACCCCGTGTCGTACGACCAGAGCTGGTGGCCCGTCATCGAGTACGCGCGGATCGCCCCGCCTACGTCGCCCACGAATGACACACGAGCACCTGCGGGGCCGCTGACGGCGGGCGACGAGATCACCTCCGGCGTCGACGGGTTGAAGTCCTGCGTCTTCCAGATCTTCGCGCCAGTCGTCGCGTTCAGGTCGTACACACCTGCGCCGTACCCGATAAGGAGGTCGTTTCCAATCAAGGCCGCGGTCGACCGGGTCGCGCCGTGGGCCTGTGGCGAATCGTTCTGGATCGAGAACATCCAGTCGCGCAGGCCGGTCTTCAAGTTGATGCCGTAGACCTCGCGGATCTTGCTCGCAACATACACCTCGCCATCGGCGAAACCATTCACGCCCGGAGCGGAGATGGTTGGACCGGCGCCAATGTCGGTGTCGTTTCCGACCGGCGCCTGGTATCGCCAGATCTGTGCCCCTGTCACAGCGTCGAGCGCGTAGAGGCTGTCCTCCGGATCACTCGTGCCGAACACGATCAACCGCCGACCGCCCGAGTCGACACCGAAGGCGGGCGGTGACCAGCTTCCCCCAAGGGCACTGTTGAAGCTGTTGAACATCCACTTGAGGCTGCAGTTGGGGGCCGAATTCGGATCGACCGCGTTGACAGCCCAGAAGTCGCCGCCGTCGGAACCGCCGGTGGGCCCGTTGTCTCCGAAATACACGACCTTGCCAGTGCCGTCCGGGTCGACGACGACAGGCGAAGCGGAGACGACACCGGTGGACTTGAAGCTGCAGATCTTCTGCCCGGTCGCGGCGTTCAGTGCATACATGCTGTGGTCGGTCGATCCGAGGTAGACGACGTTCGCGTCCACGGCGACCGACGACTGGATCGCGCTGGCCGTCTTGAAGAACCAGACGCGGTCGCCTGTGTTGGCGTCGTACGCGGACAGCGCGCCGGACAGGCTGCCGACGTACACCAGGGTCCTGCCCAGCTGCGCGTTGAACGCGACGATCGGAGACGCGTATGCGGGAGCGCCGGTGTTGGCCACCCAATCGACCCCGAGCGACGAGACGTTGGAGGCGCTGATCGTGTCGTCGCTGGACACGCCGGAGTGCGTCGGGTCGTGGTGGAACATCGGCCAGTCCGTCGGTGGTGTCGACGCGGAGTTGACGACGTCGCTCGAAAGCGCGACGGCGATCACAGCCGCCGCGGCGGCGAGGAGCCGCGCGCGGCCCCGGTCTGCCTTCACGAAACGGAGTCCAAAAGCCGGCCCATCAGTGTCCACCCTCCCCCGCCAATCTAGGCGCGGCGCGATATCCGGTCTACGAGGCATCTGTGCCTGGCGGCGCCGGTGTGTCCCGGCTTGGGCCTCGACTTTGGAGCCGACAGCGGTCTCGGATTGTTCCTTTGCGAGTTGCGCACAGAACAATCGCTGCTTAGAATCCGGTTCGGAGTGGCAGCGCCGACCAAGCCTCGCGGATCGCGTCCATTGGAGGGTGAGGACCTCAAAACCACCCATTGGGAGGACGCCCGCCACTGGATGAGCATCTATGCGGACCTCCTCGAGTTCAAGCGGGGTCTGCTCGACCGGGTGCGGCGGGACCTCGGCCACCTGCAGCCGGATGCCCGCAAGGCCGCTGAGGTCGATGTGAAGATCATCGACGACCAGATGCACGGGTACCAGCGGCGCCTCGACCTGTGGTACCGGCGAATCTGGGACCTCCAGGGCCTGTGGCTGGATCCCGCCGGCCGGCTGATCCGGCACAAGGGCCAGGACGTGGCTCTGACCAAGCGCGAGTTCCAGCTCTTGCAGTTCCTCTTGAGCCACCCACACAGGTTTTTCACCACCACTCAGATCCTCGGCCAGGCCTGGGCCGACCCCGCCCTTTTCCCTGAGGAGGTCCGCAACTACATCCGGCGCCTGCGCAAGATCCTCGGCGACCTCGGTATTCCTGTCGACATCGTCAACAAGCCAGGAAGAGGCTACTCGCTCACCTTCCGCCCCTGAACGCCGGCAGCTCAACCGGCCGTTGCTCCTCGCCGCGCGCCTTTCGCGGCGCTCGCGGCGCCGAGCCGCAAGATCGATTTCGCCACGATGCGGCAGGCGGTCATAGCATCTTCTGCGAACGTCTGGCGCGGGGGCGCCGGAGCAGCGACTCGCTTCGCAAGGAGGTTGCCTTGATGACCAGAACCAGGCGGCGGTCGATGACGCGCACCATCGCAATTGGTGCAGGGCTCGCAGCAATCGGGGCGATCGTGCTGTCGCCAGTCGTCGCATTTGCCGCGGCCACTCGCTACGTATCCCCGTTCGGAGCCGACACCACCGATTGCAGCGACCCTTCGGCGCCCTGCCTGACTGTGCAGTACGCGATCGGCCAGGCGGCGGGAGGCGACACGATCAGCCTGGCCGCCGGAGCCTACGCGGAGCAGGTCGTGATCACCAAGAGCCTCGCGGTGGTGGGCGCCGGCCGTGACGAAAGCGTCATCTCCGCTCCGACTTCCCTGACCGTCGACGGCGGTACCAACGACACCTACATAGTTGAGATCACAGGCGGGTCGACCGTTGTCTCGATGTCAAAGCTCACGGTTGCCGGACCGGGTCCGCAGGGAGGCGGCCTGGATTGCTCGCCCAACGCCCTGAGCCTGGACAAGGGGATCACAGTCTTCGGAGGCGCCACGCTCAACCTGAGCTCGGCAGCAGTACGGCACGTTTACGACCGGCCCGCGAGCGGCTGCCAGCGCGGCGATGCGATAAGCATCGGCAGCGCGTGCTTCTCGTGCACTCCTGACGTCGGCCACGCGGCGCTGAACTCCGTGATCATCTCCGTCTACCAGAAGAACGGGGTGGCGGTCCGCGGCACCGGCTCCACACTCAACATGGCGCACTCCAGGGTGACCAACAACGCCAGCCCCAACATCGCGTCAAACGGAATCGAGGTTGTTGCCGGGGCCGTCGGCGTGATATCGAGCACAGTGATCACTGGAAACAAGTGCAACGTCGTCGCGGTGTGCGGCTCGGATCCGTTCAACGACACGGAGGCGTCCGGCATCCTCATCCTGCACGCCGGCGCCGGCACCCAGGTAATGGGCAGCTCCGCCAACAACAACGACATGGGCATCTACACCGACGACGGAATCCGCATTTCGCATGTCAATGCCAACAACAACCGCTACGTCGGGATCTTCGTCGACAGCGACGCGGCCAACGGCACGTTCACGTTTGACACGGCGGTCAGCAACGTGCCTAGCCCCGATCGTTACGGCATCATCACGACCAGCGGCCTCGGCAACAGGTTCGTCAGCGACACGGCCATGGGCAATGCCGTATTCGACATGGATGCGGTGATCTCAGGCCCCGATACGAATCACTACCTGACCAACACATGCAACGTGGCCAGCCCCAGCAAGGCGTACTGGCACTGCCCCTGATCGACTGAGAGTCCTCGCGTGGCCGCCGGCTCAGTGCCGGCGGCCTGCTTGACCCACGCTGCGGGCGTGTTCCGGAAGTGGGGACCCGGGTCTGATTCCCGGCGGTGGAACCCACTGAACCGAGGTCGTGGCCGCCCAGGAGTGGCGGAGAGGGAGAGATTTGAACTCTCGATGGGCCAGTGACCCATAACGGTTTTCGAGACCGTCGCCTTCAACCGGACTCGGCCACCTCTCCAGAGAGCCGCCTGTGCCGCCTGTAGCTCGCCTGGGGGATTCATGGCGGTCCCGACCGGATTCGAACCGGCGTTCTCGGCCTTGACAGGGCCGCGTGTTTGGCCAGGCTACACCACGGGACCG
>JBGOTG010000130.1:0-7214 GCA_041476405.1 Candidatus Dormibacteraceae bacterium
CGACGTCGACCATCTCGTCCAGGGACGGCGTGATCAGACCTGACAGTCCGATGGCGTCGGCGCCGAGCTCGATCGCCGTGTCCAGGATCTTGTCGGCCGGCACCATCACGCCGAGGTCGTGGACCTCGTAGTTGTTGCAGCCCAGCACCACTCCCACGATGTTCTTGCCGATGTCGTGGACGTCGCCCTTCACCGTGGCGGTCACGAGCTTGCCGCGCACGCTCAAGCCGCCGGATGCCTTTTTCTCCGCTTGCATGAAAGGCTCGAGGTAGGCGACGGCCCGCTTCATCGCGCGCGCGCTCTTGACCACCTGCGGCAGGAACATCTTGCCGGCGCCGAACAGGTCGCCCACCACCTTCATGCCGTCCATCAGCGGGCCCTCGATCACCGACAGCCCCTGTCCGAGCTTGACCCGCGCTTCCTCGGCGTCGGCCTCGATGAACTCCACCTCGCCGTGGAGGACTGCATATGCGAGCCGCTCCTCGACAGTGCCCTCCCGCCACGTGAGGTCGACCTCGCGCTTGGCGCCCGCCCCTGACACGTTCTTGGCGAACTCGACGAGGCGCTCCGTGGCGTCAGGCCGGCGGTCGAAGATGATGTCCTCGACAAGCTCGAGCAGATCCTTGGGAATGTCCTCATAAACGGCGAGCTGGCCCGCGTTGACGATCCCCATGTCCAGGCCCGCGCGGATCGCGTGATAGAGGAACGCGGAGTGGATCGCCTCACGCACCCTGTCGTTGCCCCGGAATGAGAAGGAGAGGTTCGAGACGCCGCCCGAAACCCGGACGCCCGGGAACCGCTTCTTGATCTCGCGTGTCGCATCGATGAACGCTTTCGCGTAGCCCGCGTGCTCTTCGATTCCAGTCGCGATCGGGAGGATGTTGGGGTCGAAGATGATGTCCTCGGGCTGGAAGCCGGCCTTCCTGGTGAGGAGCTCGTAGGCGCGACCGCTGATGGCGACCTTGCGCTCGAACGTATCGGCCTGGCCGATCTCGTCGAAGGCCATCACCACCACCGCCGCCCCGTACTCGCGCACGAGCCGAGCCTGCTTGAGGAACGCCTCCTCGCCGGCCTTGAGGCTGATCGAGTTGCACACGCCCTTGCCCTGCAGGCATTTCAGGCCCGCTTCCAGCACGCTCCACCTGGAGCTGTCGACCATGATCGGGACGCGCGCGATATCGGGTTCGGTCGCGACCAGGTTGAGGAAGCGCGTCATCGCCTCCTCGGAGTCGAGCAGGTCGGCGTCCATGTTGACGTCGATCAGGTTGGCGCCGCCGCGCACCTGGTCCAGCGCCACCGCAACCGCGCCAGTGAAATCGCCCGACTCGATGAGCCTCCGAAAGCGGGCCGAACCAGTGACGTTGGTCCGCTCGCCGATCAGGACGAAGTTGGTGTCTGGACCGATCTCGAACGGCTCGAGGCCGCTGAACCGGGTGCGGGCAGTTCGCTTGGGGACCTTTCGCGGGGCGATCTTCTCCACGGCCTTGCGGATCTGCCTCACGTGCTCCGGCCCGGTGCCGCAGCATCCGCCCGCCGCGTTGAGGAATCCGCTCTCGGCGAACTCGCGCAGCAGCCGGCTCGTCATCGGCGGCTCTTCGTCGTAGCCGCCGAACGCGTTCGGCAGGCCGGCGTTCGGGTAGCAGATCACGTAGACAGGCGCGACTCGCGACATGTCGGCGATGTACGGCCGCATCTCGGTCGCGCCGAGCGAGCAGTTGACACCCGCGGCGAACGGCTCCGCGTGCTCGACCGACGTCCAGAAAGCCTCGACAGTCTGGCCGGAAAGGTTGCGCCCGCTCCGATCGACGATGGTGACGGAGACGAACAGCGGGAGCTCCGGCGCCACCTCCTTCACTGCGGCGATCGCCGCCTTGCCGTTGAGCGTGTCGAAGATGGTCTCGATGAGCAGGAGGTCGGCGCCTCCTTCCTTGAGGGCGCTCGCCGCCTCCGCATACCCGCGTCGCAGCTCGTCAAAGGTCACGTCGCGATACGAAGGGTCGTCGACCTTGGGCGACAGTGAGAGGGTTACGTTCGTCGGGCCGAGGGAGCCCGCCACGAAGCGGTTCTCGTAAGCGTCCGCGGCCTTTCGCGCAAGCCGCGCTCCCTCGAAGTTCATCTCGTATGCGAGGTTGGCGAGACCGTAGTCGGCCTGCGAGACCGCGGTCGCCGTAAACGTGTTGGTGGTGATGATGTCGGCGCCGGCCTCCAGGTAGTCGAGGTGAACTTTCGTCACCATCTCCGGCTGCGAAAGGCACAGCACGTCGCTGTTGTTGCGCAGCGGCTTGGGATGGTCGCGAAAGCGCTCGCCGCGGAACTCGGCGTCGGACAGGCCTCGCTTCTGGAGCATCACGCCCATCGAGCCGTCGAAGATCACGATCCGCTGTTGGAACAGCCGATCGAGGCGCTCGCGAACAGAAAGTTGGACGGCCATGAACCTCTAAGAGTACAAAGGCCGGCTTCCGTCAGCCGCCGACGGGACTCCACACCTGGAAGCGGCCGTCGTCGAACAGCATCCGCCGCCCGCTGGTCGGCAGCGCGTTGACCTCCGCCTGGCGCCACAGCGGATTGGTCGGTCCGCTCAGGTAGGGGTCATGGTCGAGGACGACATAGCACGCTGGAGAAAGCAGGTCGGGGAAGTCGTTGATCGTGTGCCGGTTCGCCAGCCAGACGGCCAGCCCGTCGTCGGCCGAAACCGGGGCGTCCGCCGGGATCATCGCCGTCGCGGCCTGGAGCTCGGCGACGGTGTCCGGCCGGGAATAGAGGCTCGGATCGGCCCCGAGCGCGGGCGGAAAGCGGCCTGTGCCCCAGGCGAGGAGAAGAGCGGGCACGATCACGACCAGCGCTGTGGCCGGCCGGATTGACCGGATCTGAAGAACCCTGCGCGCCCCCACGCCCCCGGCGACGACCAGCGGGAACAGCAGGAGCAGCACGTAGTGCAGGTGAAGGATGTTCTGGGGGTCGTGGCCGCTGAGCACGTTGGCCAGGTAGGGAGGGATCACCAGCGGCAGCCAGCGCCAGCCCAGCAGCGGCAGCGCGCCCATGCCCGCGATGATCCCGGCGACGACGAGTACGGCGCGCGGCCGGAAGGCCGCCTGCAGGACTGTCGTGAGCGTGGCGGGCTGTGTCGGGTCGAGCCCGAAGAGCCAGCGGTAGTAGACGAAGTCGGTGTACCCGCCGTTGCGGACGTGCTGCTGGATGATCCCGGTGCCGATGAGGAACCAGGCGCCCGCGAAGTAGACGATGAACCGCCAGTTCTTCTTGATCGCAGGCCCGCCGTAGACGCGCATGACCAACCCGATCACGCCGACCGTGTAGACCTGATCCTCCTTGCAGGTCAGGACCAGCACGCACAGCACCCACATCGCCACGCGATGCCCGCGGATGCCTGCCCACGTGGCGACCAGCGCCAGCGCCAGGGCCATGTTCTCGGGATGGAAGAAGTCGCGAGCAGCTTCCTGGATCGTGGCCCAGAACGGGATCGGCAGCGCGAGCGCCATGGCGAGCCAAGAGGACGCGGCCTTGTCTTCGGGAAGGATCGAGCGGAAGAAGAGGTATGCGGCCGGCGCGGTGGCGGCGAGTCCGGCGGACGAGAAGATGAGGAGGACCGCCGGGTTGGCCCAGAACCTCTCAACCGCCGCCAGCACCACGAATATGAGTTCGAAGTGGATGCCCAGGAAGTTGGCCCGTGCGAAGCTGGTGTAAAAGCCCTGGCCCACCGAGATGTTCCAGATGACCTGCTGGTCGTACGCGAGATCCCACGCCGAGCCTGTCATCCCGTACAGCCGCTGTAGCTCCGCGTGGAGCGTCCAGGTGAAAGCGATCGCAGCCGCCAGCACTGTCAGGGCGGGGCCGATCCACAACGCAATCGGGCGCGCACGCTCTTGCTCCGTGCTGCGCATTCTCAACGCTTCGACGCTCATCCGATCGAGCTTAAGCGATGGTCGCGGGCGGGTTGGACCGGCCGGGGTGCGGCCTACAATCGGGTCGATGGCCACCCGACTCAAGCCGGCGGTCAACCCCGCGCCGACGCTGTCGGTCGTGGTGCTCGTGTTCAATGAAGCCGAGAGCATCGCGCCGCTTCACGAGGAGCTCATGGGCGTGCTCGAGGCGATGGACACGTCCTTCGAGGTCGTCTACATCGACGACGGCAGCCGGGATGGGAGCACCGAGCGCCTCGCCAAGCTCGCGGCAGACGATCCGCGCGTGCGCGTGGTGAGCTTCCGGCGCAACTTCGGCCAGACCGCGGCCGTGCAGGCCGGGATCGACAACGCGCGCGGCGAGATCCTGGTCTTCATGGACGGCGACATGCAGAACGATCCGCACGACCTACCACGGCTCCTGCAGACGATGGGTGAGGGATATGACGTGGTCAGCGGCTGGCGCAAGAACAGGCGGGACGATGCCGCGCGCGTCCTGCCGTCAAGGATCGCCAACTGGATCATCGCCCGCGTCACCGGCGTCCCGCTCCACGACTTCGGGTGCACGCTCAAGGCTTACCACCGCGACGTCATCCAGGACGTGAAGCTCTACGGCGAGATGCACCGCTTCATCCCCGTGTACGCGTCGTGGGTTGGAGCCAGGATCGCGGAGCTTCCCGTCAACCACCGGCCCCGTTCCTTCGGCAAGTCCAAGTACTCGCTGTCGCGCACATCGCGCGTTCTACTCGATCTGATCACCGTCAAGCTGCTGGGCAGCTACTCGACGAAGCCCATCTATTTCTTCGGCTTCACCGCCTTCGGCCTCTGGGCGCTCGCGTTCGTGTTCGCCGCCATCGTCATCATCCAGAAGCTGCTCCCGCCGTACCCGTACGCGCACAACAACCCGCTGCTGTTGCTGGCGGTGTTCTTCGGCATCGTCGGCGTGCAGCTGATCCTGATGGGTCTGCTGGCGGAGCTCTCGATTCGCACCTACCACGAGTCGCAGGGCAAGACGACCTACGTCGTGCGCGAGATCATCCAGGCCACTCCCGCAACCCACCAAGAAGTGACGAATGGGAGGCCATCCGTCCGGACTCCGCACTGATGTGTGGGATCTGCGGGGTCGCCGGCGGCTCATCCGGCGAGCGAGAGCTGGTGCAGCGCATGTGCTCGGCGCTCGCGCATCGCGGACCGGACGATGAGGGGAGCGTCCATTTCGACGGCGTGACGCTCGGGATGCGCCGCCTGTCGATCATCGACGTCGAGGGCGGTCACCAGCCGATCCACAACGATGACTCCAAGGTCTGGGTGATCCAGAACGGAGAGATCTACAACCACAGGGAGCTGCGCGAGCAGCTCGTCGCAGCCGGGCATTCGTTCTATACGCGCTCCGACACCGAGGTCCTGGTTCATGGCTACGAGCAGTGGGGAGACGGCCTCGTCGAGAGGCTCAATGGGATGTTCGCGTTCGCCGTGCTCGACAGGGCGCGCGGTGTCCTGCTGCTGGCGCGCGACAGGATGGGAATCAAGCCGCTCCACTACGCGATCGACGGCCGCCGTCTGGTATTCGCGTCTGAGCTCAAGGCCCTGCTGTGCGATCCCGTCCTGCGCCGGGGAATCGATCCCGTGGCGCTCGACCAGTACCTGGCATTCGAGTTCGTGCCCTCGCCGGGTTGCATCGTCAAGGGGATCAGCAAGCTCCCGCCGGCCCACACGCTCACGTGGTCCGTCGCGGAGGGCACCCACAGGCTGCGGCGGTACTGGGCGCCGGACCTCGCGGCAGGCGAGGGTGAGGTCAGGCCTCGGAGCCTGGATCAGCACTGCGAGGAGCTGCTCGCGGTGCTCCGCGAGTCCGTACGCAAGGAGCTGATCAGCGACGTCCCGCTCGGCGTGTTCCTGTCCGGCGGGATCGACTCCAGCGCGGTCACGGCGATGATGTCCCAGCTCGGCAGCGACGTGAAGACCTTCTCGGTCGGTTTCGCGGACCGATCGTTCGACGAAGCGCCTTATGCGCGGCTGGTCGCCGATCACCTCGGCACCGAACATCGCGAGCTGACGCTGGAGCCGGAAATGCTGCTCGGCCTCATCCCGAAGCTGCCCACGCTGCTCGACGAGCCGCTCGGCGACGCCTCGATCATCCCGACGCATCTTCTGTCGGAGTTCACGCGACGCCACGTCAAGGTGGCGCTGGGCGGCGACGGCGGCGACGAGCTGTTCGCGGGCTACCCGACGATGCAGGCACACCGGCTGGCCGGCTACTACCGCCGCGTGCCACGACTTTTGCGGGAGGGGCTGGTGGAACCAGTCGTGAGGCGGCTGCCGGTGTCGCGGGACAACCTGAGCTTCGACTTCAGGGCCAAGCGGTTCGTGGGCGGCGCCCTGTACCCGGTGGCCGAACGCCACCAACGGTGGATGGGCTCGTTCGCGGCCGGGGAGCGCGTTGCGGTCCTGTCGCCGGAAGTGCGGGACGACCTGGCGCGCAGCGGCCGCGCCGACCCCGCAGCGGCCGTGCTGGACGGAGCCGGCCTGCGCGACCCCCTCAACCAGGTTCTGCTGATGGACATGCGGATGTACCTGGAGAACGACATCCTGGTCAAGCTCGACCGGGCGAGCATGATGGCGTCGCTCGAAGGCAGGGTGCCGCTGCTGAACAACGATTTCGTCGAGTACGCGACAAGGCTGCCGCTCAACCTGAAGCTGCGGGGCATGCGCTCGAAGTTCCTGCTCAAGCGCGCTCTTCGGGGTCTGCTGCCCGACTCGATCCTGAACCGGCCGAAGAAGGGTTTCGGAATCCCCGTCGCGCACTGGTTCCGGGGGCCGCTGAGAGAGCAGATGCTGTCGGTGCTCTCTCCGGACAGGCTCGCGCGCGAGGGCTTTTTCGACCCGTCGGCGGTCGGGGTGCTCACACGGGACCACCTGGATGGCCGGCGAGACAACCGCAAACAGCTGTGGACCCTGTTCGCGTACGGGCAGTGGTATGAGGGCTACCAGAGCCGCTAGCGAAACCCAGTTGAGAAAGTACTTGCCGACTAGGAAAGTACTTCTCTCTCAAGGCAGGGAAGAAGCGCATTCAAAGGACACGTGACAGCACTGCAGCAGATCGTCGCGAGCTCAGGGACCTCGCTGCGGGCGAGCTGAGTCGTCAGTCGATCGAGAGGATGTGGGCGGCCCCGTGGCCGCCCCCGTTTGCCTGTCTGACGATCGTTAGGAAACCTGGGTGATGCGGGTGGCCCAGTTCCCAACCATGGCGCGCGTGCCGCCGCAGGTCGGGTCGGCCATCCAGGCGTCGATGGTGCA
>JBGOTG010000131.1:0-7204 GCA_041476405.1 Candidatus Dormibacteraceae bacterium
AGACTCCTCCTTGATCAGGTAGGTCGCGCCGACGACGTGCATGCTCCAGGCCAGAAAAGTCGTCAGCGGGAAGAAGAAGTACACCTGATACATCGCCAGGAGGCGCCCCGCGCCGCGCCGGGCCATCGCCTGTTCGTTGGTGTAGACGATCGCGCCCACGTCGATGTCGGGGTCGAGGTCGACGTCGTTAGGGTTGCCGTGATGGCGGTTGTGCTTCTGCACCCACCAGCCATAGCTCATGCCCAGCAGCGCATCCGCGGTGAGCAGGCCCACCAGCGCGTTCTTCCAGTTCGACGCGAACATCTGGCGATGACCGGAATCGTGAAGCTGGAAACCGAGCTGGCCGGAGATGATTCCGAGGACGACGGCGGTCAGCGCCTGAGCCCAGACCGGCTTGACGAGGAACAGGACGGTGAGACAACCGAAGAAGAGGACGAGGTTGGTCGTGATGCTGAACGCATAGAAGCCTGGTCGCTTCTCGAGCAGCCCCGCATCCTGGATGCGACGCTTGAGGACCGCATAATCGGGCTGCACTGCATCGGGGGTCTCGCGGTCCGTGCGTGAGACCTCTGTAATCAAAGCTGAAAATCCATCGAGTTTTCTATCGCCAAGCTTGCGACCGGGAACGTAACAGAATCCATAACAAGGGGTCGCTCTGAGGGGGAGCAAAGTCCCACAGACCTCTGGCCCTCCCGGGAGTAGGATCGCCCCACGTCCACGCCCTTTGGAGGAGCGCTGAGCAGGAGGAGCCTTCATGCGGCCGCCGCCGCGATGCTGGTGCTCGCCACGCTGGCGGTCCCTCACACTGCGAGCGCCGCCGCAACAGCGCCGGCCGCTTGCACCGGCTCCGGCGGTCTGAAGCCGTTGATCCGCGGCCTAGTCGACCGCAAGGGCATCCCGCCGGCGCCCGACCTGCAGGCAACGGCAATCGATGTGAGATGGAGCGACCTGGAGCCAGATCCCGTTAAGGGGTTGGTGCACCCGAACGCCATCGACGCGGCCGTCGCCGAGTTGCCCTGCAGCACGCCGCTGCGGCTTCGGGTGCTGGCCGGGATTTCGGCGCCCCGGTGGGTCAAGGATCTCGATGGCGGTGCCGTCAGCGTGATCAACCCATTCGGCACGACGACAGGTACGATCGGGCGCTTCTGGACCGAGGACTTCAAGAACGCGTACGACAAGCTACAGGCTGAGCTGGCGTTGGCTTATGACTCGGAGCCGAACCTCGACGAGGTGGTGGTCTCGCGCTGCAGCATGTTCTACCCAGAGCCGTTCCTTCGCGGGACGTGGATCCAGTCGAACATCGACAACCTCGTGGATGCCGGATACACGGTGGCGCTCGACAAGCAGTGCCAGACCGATGAGATAGACAGCGTGGCCAGCCACTGGACGACGGCCCGCGTGGGGGTCGCGTTCAACCCCTACCAGGTGGTGAACCCGGACAAGACGGCGTCGGTCGACGAGAGCTACACCGAGCAGATGATGGCCTACTGCCGGAACACGTACCTCCAGCGCTGCGTGCTCGAAAACGACTCGATTCGCGACCCGATCCT
This sequence comes from Candidatus Dormibacteraceae bacterium, assembly GCA_041476405.1. Lineage (GTDB taxonomy): Bacteria > Chloroflexota > Dormibacteria > Dormibacterales > Dormibacteraceae > Palsa-872. Next base: position 1,551 of record JBGOTG010000131.1, read on the forward strand.
CCCCAGCCTCACCTCGGACTACCTCCTCATGTACGCGGCGATGTCCGCCCTGGGCGCGCCGATTGCATTCCAGACTGCGGTGAAACCGAGGTACGGCGACTTCTGGGGCACGCTGCTCTGGGCGCGAAAGCAGCACGCTGCCTCGGTCGAGCTGCCGCTCGACGGCACCTATCCCACCTCCGGGGGCACCGGCGCGCCATCCTGGCAGAACCTCCACGAGGTGAGCCAATGGTTCCAGGAGGACCCAGTGATAACCGCCAGCCCGGTCGCGGCGGTGGAGGGACAGGCAACCACAGGGATGCAGCTGGCGACCCTCGATCTCGACGAGCTCGCGGCAGTCGACACGATGGCCGGCTGGGGCGACGTGGGCTGGGTGCCGTTCGACACGGTGACCGCGTCCGTCCTCTGGCCCGACGGCGCGACTGAAGCGGCACTCCTCTCGACAGGGTCCGGTGGACCTGCAGCGTCAGTGACCTGCCCTCCGACGCCTCCGTGCCACATCGTCATCGAGAGCGGCGGTCACGCGCCTCCGGAGGAGGCGCCCTCCACCCCCGCGACCGTGACCGTCAGCCTCGGTTACGTCCCGGCCGACGGTATCTATGTCACGGCCGACCCCGTGGTCACGGTTGCCGACGCCCCCTTGTCGCTGGTGAGGCTGCACGCGGGAAAGACCCACACGCCGCTGAAGGTCCGCATGACAGCCGTGTTCAGCGACGCCGACCCTGGGGCGCTGAGCTCCGATTACACGGTCACGATCGATTGGGGCGACCACTCGACCACGGTGCTCTCGGCCACGGCCGTCACAGGCGGATTCTCCGCCGGCACCACTCACCTGTATTCCAGTGCGGGCACATACCGGTGGAACGTGTCCATCGCCGACTCCGGCGGAGCGACCCTGGCCGTCAAGAAGAAGGTGGTAGTCGCCTAGCTCTCGAACCGCCCAAGCGTCCCGTAACGCTTGGCGCTGGGTGTGGTGCCGAGAGCGGGAATCGAACCCGCACGTCCTTGCGGACATCGGTTTTTGAGACCGACGCGTCTGCCTGTTCCGCCACCTCGGCGCGGTCGTAACGGGGCTCGACAATACCATTGGGCAATGCGAACCGCCGCCGCCCTTGCCCTGTGCATGATCCTCACCGCGTGCGGGTTGGGCGGCCCCACCGCCGCGGCGACGCCGGTGGCGGTCGCCAGCGGCACCCCGGCACAGGCCGCGTCAGCGCCGCGGATCACGCCTCCGACGGTGACCCCGCCGACGCCCCCCGGCAGCAATCTGCCGAACTTCAAATGCGCAGATACAGGCGGCGGAATCACCGGTAACGCGAGCGTCACGGCCGCCAGGATCGCCGAGCAGGTCGGCTACGACCGCTTCGTTCTGCAGTTCGACACCAAGGTGCCGACTTACACGGTCAAGCGCCAGGCGAAGCCGGTCTTCAAGAATGGGGCCGGCGGCCAGACCATCACGCTGACCGGCACCGCCGGAGTCCTCGTCCAGGTCCATTCCGCCACCGAGTCGGGCACCTACACCGGCTCCACCGACTTGACACAGCCGGCTTTCGCGATCCTCAACGAGGCTCGCCTCGTCGAGGACTTCGAGGGCTACGTGTCGTGGGGGTTGGGTCTGAGCAAGACGGCTTGCCTTCGAACCTTCACCCTCTCCAACCCGCCACGGCTGGTGGTCGACTTCACGACCAGCTAACCTTCCCAGCGAATGGCCGTTCAGCCACCGCCGGCGCCAGTCATCACGCCGGCTGCTCCGCCGGTCAAGCCCCGCAGCTCGTGCTTTGGCTGTGGGTGCGGCGGCTGCCTCGTGGTGATCCTCCTCATCGTGCTGCTCGTGGGCGGTGGCGGCTACTACCTCTTCGTCGTCCAGGCGCAGGCCGCCGTCCCGTCCCCGGCCGCGCTTCTCGTGATCTCCACCCCTGTCGACGTGGACACCGACAACTCCGGGTTCCACCCGGGCAGGCCGGGCCAGGAGCTGGCCGCGGGGAACTCTGTGCGCACGGGGGATGGCGGGCACGCGGCGATCCAGTTCCCTGACGGGTCGTATGTGCGCATGGCGCCGGCCACGATCGTGACGGTCAGCGCCGCCCAGCTCTCACATGACGGCAACCTTCAGTCGGCCAGCCTCGTGCAGAAGGTGGGACGTACGTTCACCAACGTCCAGCACCTCGTGAGCGGCGCGAGCTTCCAGGTCGGCGGTCATTCGGTCACCGCCTCGGTTCGCGGAACTCAGTTCGAGGTCCTCGTGCGCGCCAACAACACCAACCAGATCAAGGTGTTCGATGGGACCGTCAAGGTGAGCGGAAGCACGTCGGCGACGCTCACCGCCGGGCAGCAGATCGACGCCGACGCGAACGGCAAGCTGTCCAACCAGCGGAACATTCAGGGTGACCCGCAGGACCCGTTCGCGCTGTTCAGCCAGTGCAGCAAGGCTACGTCCGCCGGGAACAATGCGGGCACCGTCCAGTCGGCGGACGGCGACAACCTGGCGACCGGCGAGGCCGCCGAGCACGACTACTACTCGCCCGGCGGCAACTTCACGCTCACGCTGTGCTACCCAGGCAGCCTCATGAGCGTGACGGTGACCGATCCGGCCGGCCGGCCGCACGTGGCGAAGGGCCCACCCCCGCTGTCGATCAAGATCCCCAACGGGGAGGCCGGCCTGTACAAGGCGGTCGTGCACGGGATAGACCTTCCGAAAGGGGGCGAGCCCTACTCCCTCACCTTCGCCACCGACGCGCCCTGTGGCGGCACCAACATCGATACGGCCGGGTTCGTCCGGCAGACCATCAGCAACGACCAGATCGCGCAGGCGCTTCACGAGTCGGGCGTGACGCTCCAGGTCCAGGGGACCTCCTCCAACTCGGCGCGCATCGTCTATTACTCCGACCTGGGCAAGGTGCCAGTCTCCTGGACGATGCTCTTCTATGCCGCCACGCCCGACCTCGGATTCGTCCTGACGCAGTTCACCGTTAGAGGACTCAACGTCACGTCAGGCGTCGTCTCGAAGCTGAGCTCCATCACCGGCCAGTCGGTGGGCTCCATCCCGACCGACTACTCGGTCGATCGCGTCTACTCGTGCAAGGGACCCGGCGGCGGCGTCATGGTGATCGAAGGGCACAGGTAAAGCCCGCGCAGGGCCCCCGGGTGGCCGGTCCCCGCCTCAAAAGTGCCAATTCACGATCCCATTAGGTATCGTTCCCGCCATGTCTGTAAAGGCCGTCCGGCCCGCCCCGAGGCGGCGGGGCGGGTATCGCCTCATCATCATCCTGCTCGTCATCGTCGTGATCGTAGGAGCCGGTTTCTTCTGGCTGACGACAGCCGCGCAGGCCGCCAGCAACGCTGCGGCCACGCTGACCGTTTTCCAGCCGACCGTCTCGGTCGCCCACGGCGGAGGCACCCTGTCGCCCGCCAAGACTGGAGCGGTGGTCGAGCCCGGCGACGTCGTCAAGACCGATCCGAAGGGCCGCGCCGCGATCCAGCTGCCTGACGGAACGTTGACCCGACTTGCCGGTGACACGCAGATCACCCTCTCGTCCGCGCACTTCGCCAAGGCCGGCAACCTGCAGGACGCCACCATCTCTCAGAAGTTGGGTCGGACCCTCACCAACGTCCAGCACCTGGTGGGCGGGGCAAGCTTCAAGATCGCCGGCCAGTCGGCGGTGGCCTCGGTGCGCGGGACGCTGTTCGAGGTACTGATCAACCCGGACGGGACGATGCTGGTCAAGCTCTTCGTCGGCCAGCTTGACCTGGACGGCAAGAACCACGTGCACCTCAGTGCGGGTCAGCAGGCGACAGTGGATGCACAGGGAAACGTCGGGGCCGCGGGCCCAATCCAGGCTGATCCCAACGACCCGTTCCAGCCGGAGGTCGACGCCTCGAATGCCTCCAGCCAGGGCACGACGCCGGGTACCGAGCAGGACTTCATCGGCGCGCCGATCCACAACGGCGAGCAGCAGACCTACACCTACAGCTTCGCGGGCGGCGGCATAGTCAAGGCTGCCCTCGCGTATCGCGGCAGCGCGATGGCGCTCAAGGTGAAGGCTCCCGACGGGACCGTCCGCACAGGCACCGGAGCCCCGCCCATCGTGGTGGTGGTGCCAACGGCTCCCGCCGGCATCTACACGGTCACCGTTCTCGGGGTCAGCGGGCTCGGCACCGGAGGTGAGGAGCCGTTCCTCAGCGTGGCCGCCCTCGAGCCTTGTTCCAGCGCGGCGATCGCACAGAACGGAGCGGTGCGGCATGCGTACACGGGGCAGGACCTTGCCGGCGCAATCTCCGTGCCGGGACTGTCGAATCTCAATCTCACCGTCGTCGGCAACTCGCTGGCGGGCGCGATCATCACCGGTACGGGTAGCTACAACGGCGTGGGCTGGAGCGGCACCGTCGTCGTTTTGGTGCACAGTGGGCTGCTCCAGATCATTGCGGTCGGGGCGACTGTCTTCAACGTGAGCGTCCCCGCGGCGCAGATCGTGCAGCAGATCGGGTCGGCGATCGCGCAGGACCCGTCCAACATCAACCCCGGTTTCGTGGTGGACAGGCTCTTCACGTGCCAGGGCGTGCTCATGATCGACGGCAGGACCGGGCCCTAGACGCGCTTACTGCCGGCTCGAGCCGTTGCTCCCACGTTTGAGGCGGCGCAACCAGGTGACCGGCTGCAGATTCTGGTGGCGCTTCGACGTCAGCGCCTGCTCCAGGGCGTCGAGCAGCGCCCCTGCGGACGAAGGACGGCGGTCCGGCTCGCGGTCCATCGCCTGCTGGAGGACTGCCGCGAATGGCGCGGAAAGCTCAGGCGCCGAGTCCCGCACGCTGGGAGGCGGCTCGTACAACCTGCGGCTCAGCGTTTCGATCCAGCTCTTGGATGAGAACGGGCGGCGGCCCGTGACGGCCTCGAACACGACAGCCGCCAGCGAATAGACATCCGCCCTTCCGTCGACCTCGCGGCCGACCAGCCTCTCCGGCGCGACATAGTCGGGAGCGACAGGGCCCCCCGTACCAGGCCCAGTGTTGAACGAGGCCACGGTGCCCAACCCGAATCCCGTCAAGAGAGTGCGACCGTCATCCGCGAGGAGGATGTTCGCCGGCTTGACGTCGCGATGAACGGTCGCCCTGCTGTGCGCGTAATCGAGTGCGCTGGCGATCGGCCGCAGCAGGCCGATGACGCCCATGGGCTCGTACTTGACGCCATCTCCGAGGACCACGTCCAGGGTCCGCCCCGCGATCATCTCGGTGACCAGGTAGGGGCAGTCACCGTCGTAAGCCAGCTCATACAGGCGCGGAATCGCGGGATGCTCGAGCGCGACGTAGGAGCGCAGCTCGAGCAGGAACTTGCGCGAGAAGCTCACGTCGCGCGCGACGTCGGCGCCGATCGTCCGCAGCGCCACCTTTCGGTGGAGGCGCGGATGCTCGGCCTCGTAGATAACGCCGAGGCTGTCGGTCTCGATCTCGCGGAGGACGCGGTAACCGCCCACGTGCTGACCGTTGGTGCTCATGTCAACCCTTCGGCCATGAGACTTGAACTTTAGGCCACCGGAGCTCGAACCCGCCTGGTGTCGGCGAGAGGACTCGAACCTCCACGCCCTTTCGGACACCAGCTCCTAAGGCTGGCGCGTCTGCCATTCCGCCACGCCGACATTCCCGAATTATTACCGTCGTCG
>JBGOTG010000132.1:0-7122 GCA_041476405.1 Candidatus Dormibacteraceae bacterium
ACCTGGTGGCGCTGCTGCTCGTGCGGTCGACGCAGGCACGGATTGCGGCATGAACCGCAACCTCTGGCGCAGCTTCAAGAACAACGCAGCGCTGAGCGTCGTCTATGCGCTCACCGGCCTCGCGTTGGTCCCGCTGGCATTGGTCCTGTGGTTCACGATTGCCAAGGGCCTGCCCGCCGTAAGCCATCCGGAGTTCTTCGTGAACGTCGAGAGGCCGGTCGGCATCCCCGGCTCGGGGATCTCCAATGCCATAGTCGGCACCGCCATCATGGTCGGGATGGCGTGCCTCGTCGCCATCCCGGTCGGAGTCATCAGCGGGGTTTACCTGGCTGAATACGGCAACGCCCGCTGGGCGACCTGGGTGCGGCTCTCGAGCGACGTCCTCGTCGGGGCGCCTTCGATCGCGATCGGACTCTTCGCGTATGCGGTCCTGGTCGTTCCGCTGCACCACTACTCGGCGATATCCGCGTCGGTCGCTCTTTCGATCCTGATGCTGCCCGTGGTGATCCGCACCACCGACAGCGCTGTGAACTTGATCCCTGGAGGCCTGCGAGAGTCCGGCCTCGCCCTGGGACTGCCACGATGGCGGGTGTCCCTGCAGCTCATAGTGCCGGCGGCCGCGCCTGGCGTCGTCACCGGGGCGCTGCTGGCGGTCGCCCGGGCGGCCGGCGAGACGGCGCCTTTGCTGTTCACGGGCTTCGGCAATCCACTGTGGAGCGTCGACCCGACCCGCGCGATGTCAGCGCTGCCGTTGATCGTGTTCCGAGATGCCCTGACACCGTATCCCTCCCTGCAAGAGCAGGCGTGGGGTGCCGCGCTGGTGCTCGTGACCATGGTGTTGGTCATCAACATCGCAAGCCGCTGGATCCTGCGCCGGCAGATCCGGCTGGCGGGCCAGCTCTAGCCGGCGATCAGGGTCCCTGTCGGCGGCCTGACATACTTCTTGGCCGGGGAGGTGAGACATTGAAGCTGAGCCTGATTCCGCGCGAGCGACGGTTCTACGAGCTGTTCCAGCAGCAGGGTGCGCTGGTCAGCGAAACGCTGACCGAGCTGAGCAAATCGCTGCTCGAAGGGCGCACGAGGCATCCTCGCCTCCGAGACCTGGAGCACGAGTGCGATGACGTGACTCACGAGATCTACAACCTGACGAACCGCACGTTCATCACGCCGATCGAACAGGAGGACATCCTTCTTCTGGCGCACGCGTTGGACGAGGTCATCGACTTTGCCGAAGAGGTCGCCGACAAGATCGAGCTCTACAGCGTCACGACGATCACCGACTCCGCGAAGGAGTTCGGCGAGTGCCTTGCCAAGGCCGGCGCCGAGCTGGCCAGGGCGTCGGCCATGCTGGAGGACTTCAAGGGTCTCGATCCAGTGCTGCAAAACATCCACCGTCTGGAGAACGAGGGTGACCAGATCACTCGCACCGCCCTGCAGAAACTATTCGAAAGCGATCAGACGCCGGCCGACCTCATCAAGTGGAAAGACCTTTACGCGTTGCTCGAGTCGACCCTGGATGAGTGCGAATCGGTCGCCGAGATCATGGAGACCATCGCGATCAAGAGCGCGTGACTGCTCAGACCTCCAGGCTCGACAGAAGCGAGAGGACACGGCGGTCGATCTCGTCGCGAATCGTCCTCACCGTGTCGAGTGGTTGACCGGCTGGGTCCGGAAGTCCCCAGTCCTCCATCGGCGCGTTCACGACCGGACACTCGTCGCCGCAGCCCATGGTGATGACGCGGACGGCGCCCGAGGCGAGCTCGCGAGTAAGCAATCGCGGCTTTGCCGTCCCGACCTCGATCCCGACCTCACGCATCGCCTCGACCACCTCGGGGTGAACTCGTGTCGCCGGCCTGGTCCCCGCCGAATCGGCCCACGCGCGCCCTCGAGCGTGGCGGTTGAACAACGCCGCGGCCATCTGGCTGCGGCCGGCGTTGTGCACGCAGACGAAAAGAACCCTCGGCCCGTGCGGCTCGCCGCCTGTCACTTCCAGAATGTTACGAGCGCTTCGACGCGCCTGAGCCTCGCTCTGCTTAGGCTTCATACCGGAGAATGTGAATGAAACTGACCTTCGTACCTCAAGGGCGGCGTTTTTACGATCTCTTCCGCAAGCAGGGAGAGCTCGTGAGCGAGACGCTGACCGAGCTGAGCAAATCGCTTCTCGAAGGGAAGAGCCGCCACGCGCGGCTGCGCGACCTGGAGCACGAGTGCGACGAGGCGACTCACCAGATCCACAACCTGGTCAACGGTACGTTCGTCACCCCGATCGAACAGGAAGACATACTGCTGCTCGCGTCGAGCCTCGACGACATCGTCGACCTCGCGGAGGAGACTGGTGACAAGATCGACCTGTACCAGATCGGAGTGATTTCGGATGCAGCCAAAGCTATGGGCGAGCATCTGGCCAAGGCAGGCATCGAGGTCGCGAGCGCGCTCGACCGTCTGGAGGGCTTCGCGGAGCTGAAGCCGCACCGGCTCGAGATCCATCGCCTGGAGAACGAGGGGGACCAGATCACCCGCGAGGCGATCGGGGAGCTGTTCTCCAAGGTCAGTGACGCCGCAGAGCTCGTCAAGTGGAAGGACGTCTACGACCTGCTGGAAGCCACCATGGACGCATGCGAACAGGCGGCCAACGTCATGGAAACGATCTCGATCAAGAATGCGTGAGACCGCCGTCCTGCTTTGGGTGACCATCGGCGTCGCGATCGTTTTCGACTTCACCAACGGTTTCCACGACACCGCCAACGCCATCGCGACCTCCATCTCGACTCGAGCCCTGTCGCCGCATGCCGCGGTAGGACTGTCCGCAGTGTTCAACCTCATCGGAGCGGTCGTCACCGTCGCGTTTTTCCAGGCCAAGGTATCGAACACGATCGCGAGCACCCTCGCCATCAAACCGGGCATGGTCGTCGTCATGGCGGCCCTGCTGGGTGCGATCTGCTGGAACCTGGCCACCTGGTACCTGGGATTGCCGAGCAGCTCCACCCATGCGCTCATAGGCGGCTTGTGCGGATCGGGCATCGCCGCCGCCGGCGGCCTGGACGGAGTCCAATGGTCGGCTCTCAGCAAGCAGGTCGCGAGCCTGGTCGTCTCGCCGCCCATCGGGTTCATCATCGCCGCCATCTTTTCCGTCGCGCTGGTGCTGATGGTTCACCGGCTGCACTTAAGGCCGGCGCCCGTCAACCGCACGTTCCGCAGCCTGCAGATCCTCACAGCCGCATTGCTGTCCTACTCGCATGGTGCGAACGACGCACAGAAGACGATGGCAGCGATCACGCTCGCACTCGTAGCCTCAGGTGATCTCACCCACTTCGAGGTTCCTCTGTGGGTTGTGGTTCTGTCGGCGGTCACCATCGCCTTCGGTACCTATGCCGGCGGTTGGCGGATCATCCGCACGTTGGGTTGGAGCATTCTCAAGCTGGAGCCGGCGACCGGTTTCGCCGCCCAGCTGACCGGCGCCGCGGTCATCCAGGGCGCGACCCTCGTGGGTTTGCCCGTAAGCACGACACATGTCATCACCGGCGCCGTGATGGGAGTCGGCGCAAGCCGGAAGCTGTCGGCAGTCAAGTGGGGGCTCGGCGCCAACATCGCCGCCGCATGGATCGTCACCATCCCGGCCGCGGCCATCATCGCCTGGGTCGCCTTCGCGATCCTCAACACCGCGGGGCTGCGCGGCTAGCGTCTCGATTGAATAAGACGGCGATACCGAAGGTCCGCAAGTTAGACTACTCGCCGTCACACGACGAAATTACTGAAAGGAAGCGCGCAGCACAGACGTTTCAGCAGACGAAGGAGCAACGGTGGCAACAAAGATCCTGGAAGTGACCGATGTGAACGTGATCAGGGCCGCGGGCGGCGTTCTGTGCCGGCCCGGTCCATCCGACGAGACCGAGATCGCGGTCATCCACCGCCCGGCGTATGACGATTGGACGCTGCCGAAGGGCAAGGTGGAGCCCGACGAAACTCCCGAGGACTGCGCGCTGCGTGAGGTCAGGGAGGAGACCGGCTTCAAGTGTGAGCTCGTTCGGCCGCTGGGCTGCACGGCGTACGTCGACAGGCGCGGCCGCGACAAGGTCGCCTGCTACTGGATCATGGAGGTGCTCGGCGGGCGCTTCCGCCCCGGCATCGAGGTCGACAAGCTGGTGTGGCTTCCCGTCGCCCAGGCGGTCAAACGACTCACGTACAGCCGCGACAGGACATTGATCGTCCAGCAAGACCTGCCGTAGAGCGTCGGCTGCACTCGGGGCGAGCGCAGCACTCGCTAAGCTGAACCTGTGCAGACGGTTGCCACCGTCGACCGCCTGGTCATCGCCGGGGTCGAGCTGCGATCCCGACTTTTCCTGGGCACCGGCAAGTATCCCGACGATGCGGCGATGCTGGCCGCGCTCGAGGCGTCGGGCTGCGAGCTCGTCACCGTTGCGCTTCGGCGGCTCGACCTCGACGACCCGAAGAAGAAGACCATTCTCGACGTCATCGATTGGAAGCGCTACCGCATCCTGCCCAACACAGCGGGGTGCCGCACCGCGGACGAGGCGGTTCGAATCGCACGTCTGGCGCGGTCGATGGGCCTGTCCGACTGGGTCAAGCTCGAGGTCATTCCCGACCCGCGTTATCTGTTCCCCGACCCGGAGGAGACGTTGAAAGCGGCGCGCATTCTCGTCGGCGAAGGCTTCAAAGTCCTGCCCTACATCAACGCCGACCCGGTGCTCGCCAAGAAGCTGGAGGAGCTCGGCACGGTGACCGTGATGCCGCTCGGCTCGCCCATCGGCTCGGGCCAGGGACTCCAGACGCTGGAGCAGGTCCGCATCATCGTCGAGGAGGCGACGGTTCCGGTGATCGTCGACGCTGGGATCGGGGCACCCTCGGACGCCGCCCTGGCCATGGAGCTTGGCGCCGACGCCGTCCTCGTCAACTCGGCGGTGGCACTGGCGCGGGACCCGGCCCTCATGGCCGAGGCGATCAAAGAGGGCGTCGAGGCGGGTCGCAAGGCGTACCTCGCGGGCCGCATCCCCAAACGCGGCCACGCCAGCGCAAGCTCACCCACCGAGGGCGTATCGCAACCCGGGGCGCGGCCGGAAACCTCGGCGTGAGATTCGGTGTCCAGGTGGTCCAGATCCTAGGCGCCTCCGAGAACCGCAGCAAAGCGTATTCGTAATACGCGTCGCGAGGATCGGAGGAGGCAACGACGGAGATGGGCCGCATGGGCGCCGAAGATCCGTCGAGGGCTTCCGGCCGTGCCCCGTTGATGAGGCCGGTGGCCATGGCGGTGGTCGCCGGCGCGAGCGCGGGCTTGCGAGCGGCCGATCGGGCCACAGTCATCCAGCTCCGCGCACCGGGCATGACCGCACGAGCGTTCGAAGCCGAGGCGACCGCGCTGGTCAGGGCCTCGCCGGTGCCGGTCCTGATCAGCTCGCGCTGCGACATCGCCCTGGTGTCCAAAGCGGCGGGTGTGAACCTGCCTGAGCGGGACATCGCGATCGCCGACGCACGCGCACTGCTCGGCCAACGGCTCATCGGACGCTCGGTGCATTCGCTGCAGGCGGCGGTTCAGGCCGAAGAGGAAGGCGCGGACTACGTGATCTTCGGACCGGTCTGGAAGAGCGACAGCCACGAGGAAACCACCCCGACCGGCCTGCGGGCCCTCGCTGACGTGGCGCGCACACTGCGGATACCGGTGCTGGCGATCGGGGGCGTCAGCGAAGAGCGCATCACCGATTGCCACACCGCGGGCGCTGCCGGCTACGCGGCCATCGGGCTCTTCCGGTGATCGCGCTCCAGATCAACGGCAAACGGGTCGAGCTCGAGGCACCGACGCCGCTCCTCGCTTACCTTGAGAGCCTGGGCGTCAGCCCGCGCACAGTCGCGGTGGAGCACAACGGAGTGATCATCGAGCGAGATGCCTACGCGGGCGCGACCCTCCGCGACGGTGACGTTGTCGAGGTGGTGAGGATGGTCGGAGGAGGCTCGTCAGGCGGCGGGCAGGCCAAGCTTGTCCCGAATCGCCGCCTCGGCCTCGGCACGCTCATTCCACGGCTCCGAACCGCCGGCCATCTGCATCGATCGCTCATGGCCCTTGCCCGCGAGCAGGACGCAGTCCCCCTTCTGCGCGATCTCGATGGCGCGCCGGATCGCGGCCCTGCGGTCGATCACGACCTCGTAATCGCGGCCCGGAGCCTTGCCCTCGGCCCCTGACTGCACCTCGCGTGCAATCTCCATCGGGTCCTCGCTGCGCGGATCGTCGGTCGTGATGATGAAGAAGTCAGCGAACTCCGCAGCCGCGCGACCCATGCCGGGGCGGTCGTGATCGGAGCGCGCGGTCGACCCGAAGACCGCGATCAAGCGGCCTGGCGTAAACGGCCGGAGCTCGGTGAGCGCGCTCGCCAGAGCGCCTGAGGAATGCGCGAAGTCGATGAAGACACGAAAATCTTGGCCGAGGTCGACCGGTTCGAGCCTGCCGCGCACCCCCTCGAATCCGGCGAGCCCGGTGCCGACCGCCTCCAGCGGCACCCCGAGCGCCAGGCAGACCCCCGCCGCGCAGAGCGCGTTGTAGATGTTGAAACGGGCGGGCACGACCAGCGCGACGTCGGTCTCGCCGATCGGGGTCCTCATCCGAAAATGCGAGCCGGACGCGCTCACGCTCAAATCGAGCGGATGAAAGTCGGCGGTCGTCGTGAGGCCGTACGACCAGCGCCTCGCGATCGGCCTGCGCGCGAGCTTCTCATAGCTCGGATCGTCTCGGTTGAGGACCGCCGTCTTCTCGATCCCCTTGTCCGCGGCGGCCGCCGTCAGGTCGATCAGCCTGGCTTTCGCCTCGAGGTATTCCTCCCAGCTTGCGTGGTAGTCGAGATGGTCGCGGCCGACATTGGTGACGGCCGCCACGTCGAAATCGCAGGCCCTCACGCGCTCCTGCACGAGCGCGTGCGAGGTGGTCTCGATCACAGCGCACTCGACGCCGGCCTCGACCATTCGCGCCAGCCACGCCTGCACCTGCGGCGCTTCGGTGGTGGTCTGGCCGCTCAGGTTGTCGGTCTCGGCTCCGCCAACCGTGAACGCAACGGTGCTCATGGCGCCGGCGCGGATCCCGCTTGCCTGCAGCACGTGCTCTGCCATGTGCGTGGTCGT
>JBGOTG010000133.1:0-7103 GCA_041476405.1 Candidatus Dormibacteraceae bacterium
GGCGGCAGTCTTCTTTGCAGCCTTCTTCTTAGCAGCCATAATTCATTACCTCCTTCGCGAATTTTGTCGACCCGATGGGATTCCATTTCTGTAACCCACCGGGGTTCGCCGCAGAGCCTCAACGACGAAGTCTCTGTGACCTTGGCGGTTTTACGAAATGGGTCGCACGCAGTCGTCTCTGTGGTGACAACCAAGTGTCGCAACGCCATACAAGTTGTTTAGATACCGGAATGGCACGCGTACGTCAAGGGGTTGATAAGATTTTTTTTCGTGAAGTGTCCAGTGAAATGCTTCGAGTGCGGGACGTTCACCATGGAGATGGACCTCTCCAAGGACCATCAGCACATCGCATGCGAGCGTTGCGAGAGAATCTGGTGCGCTGTATGTCTCGGTCGCGTCGAGGTGACGATTTCGCGCGAATGGTTGGAGCAGCAGCGCCTCGCGTCGCTCAACTGATGGAGCTGCCGCGCAATTGTCGATGAGAGTCGTCCTCGGTCATGGCGCATCGGGCAACGCCGCTTCGATGAAGCCCTACGTGGTTGGTTTCAAGCGGCGCGGAATCGATGCGATCGCGGTAGACCTGCCGCGCGGTGGCGCCGAGCGCGCCGTCCCGGTCTTCATCAAGGCCTCTGGCCGCGGGCACGACGTGATCGGCGGCGGCCAGTCGTTCGGTGGAAGGGTCGCGAGCATGGCCGCGATCGAGGCGGACTTCGGCGGCCTCATTCTCTTCTCGTATCCACTCCACCGCCCCGGCTTCACCGACCAACTCAGGACGGAGCACCTGCCCTCGATCCGCTGCCCGACCCTTTTCTTGAGCGGCGACCGTGATCCATTCGCCCGAATCGATCTGCTGAAGAAGTGGGTGAAGGTGGTGCCCGACGCGAGGCTCGAGATCTTCAAAGGCCAGGGCCACGGCCTGCTCAAGGTGCTGGACCAGGCGCTTGATGTCGCGGCCGAGTTTATCCACAGCCTGGAGAGATGACTGCAAGCCAGCACATGATCCATGCCAACGGACTGCGCTTCCGGGCGCTGGTCGACGGCCCGGCCGGCGGGGACATGTTCATCCTCCTTCACGGCTTTCCCGAAGGGGCGGAATCGTGGTCTGCGCAGCTCGAGGCGCTGGCAGCTGCGGGGTTTCTCGCCGTCGCGCCCGACCTCCGCGGTTACGGCCTCAGCGACGCTCCCGACGGCGTCGATAGCTACACCATCGATCATCTCGCCGAGGACGTGCGTTTCATAATCACGGCCTTCGGACGCTCTGCCGCCCACGTCGCCGGACACGACTGGGGCGCCATGGTGGCATGGTTCTTCGCGGGCCGATATCCAGAGATGACAAAGACGCTCACAGTCCTGTCGGTCCCGCATCCGGCGGCCCTCGCCGCCGCGAGTCGCGACGACGCCGACCAGCAAGCGCGCTCGCGTTACGTCGCGCTTTTTCTCCAGGAGGGCAAGGCCGAGAGGGTGCTTGCGGAAGACGATTACCGGCGCCTCAGGGCGATGTACGGCGTAGGTCCCGTGGGCGACGCCATTCCCGAGAAGGTGATCGACCATTTCGTGCGCTCGCTCAGCCGGCCGGGCCGACTCACCGCGGCGCTCAACTATTACCGCGCCAACCTGGCTGCCGGTGGTGGAGCGTGGGAGTCGCTCACGCAAATCGGGCCGATCACGATGCCGACAGCCCTGGTGTGGGGCGACCAGGATCCGGCTCTCGGCCGGACCGCCGCCGAGGCGACCGGGGAGCTGGTCGAGGGCGACTACCGATTCGAGGTCTTGCAGGGCGCCGGCCATTGGCTGCAGTTCGAGCGCGCGGGCGAAGTCAGCCGCGCGCTGACCGCCGTCGCAAGCCAGTAAGCTGTCACGATGCTCCGACGGGATGAGGAGCGGCGTCAGGACCTGCGCCGCCTCGACGACATCTTGGAAACCCTCGAGCAGCTGAATCTCCACGACAAGACCGAGCTGACAGACTTCGCGGCGGAGCGGCTCGTCCTGCTCGGAATCAAGAATCCTCACAGCATCCCGATTCCTCAGCTCATCGAGCGCGTGTGGGCCATGCAGCAGCCGTTTCTCACCACGATCGTCGTCGAACGCCGCCGTCGCCGTCGCCGGAAGATGGACCCGCAGCTGTCCAGCGGCGCCGGCATCGCCTGAGGTCACACGGCTCTGATCAGGCGACGGCCGCGCTGAGACCTGACGACTGGCTCGCGCTCTTCCTGCGGATCGCCGCAGGCGTGCGCGAGGCGGTCCTGCCCCTCGCCGGGACCGAGGCCGGGCGGTTGCCACTCGCGATCGGCGCGGGCGGCGACAGGACGATGGAGCTGGACAGGGCGGCGGAGGCGGTCGTATTCGCGGAGCTGCAGGTGGCGGCCGAAGGCGGCGAGCGCTTCTCCGTGCTCTCCGAAGAGGTCGGGCGGCGCAGCTTCGGGGCCGAGTACCCGCTCGTGCTGGTCGATCCCGTGGACGGAAGCCTCAACGCCAAGCAGGGCCTGCCGCTCTTCGGCATCATGCTCGCCCTCCTCGAAGGCCCAACGGTGTCCGACACGGTGGTGGGCTGCGTCGTGAACCTCGTCAGCGGTGAGTCGTGGACCGCGATCCGCAAGCAAGGCGCGTGGCGGTCGGGACAGCCCGTGCAGGTGCAGCCTCCCGAGGATCGTGGGCGCATCGGGCTGCTGGGGCTGGAAAGCAACCCGCGCTCGCTCGTGGTCGCGAGGCGGCTGGTGGATCGCTCGGGCAAGCTCCGCATCCTGGGTTCGATGGCGCTCTCGATAGCGCACACCGCGGCGGGCGGCTTCGACGCCTTCTGTGCACCGGTCCCCATGCGCGTCTTCGACATGACCGCGAGCCTGCTCGTGCTCGCCGAGACGGGTGGCGTGGCAACCGACATCGAGGGCAATCAGCTCGGCGCTCTCACCTGCGCGCTCGAGACGAGGACGAGCCTGCTCTGCGCGCCCGATCGTGGGCAGCACGCCGCGGCGCTCGATTCCCTGCGAGCGGCTGAGTGATCTTCGCGCCTCAGCGAACCGTCTTTGTGCTCCTGAGCTTCGAAGGTCCCGACGAGTACAGCCAGGCAGGCGGGCTTGGCGTCCGCGTGAAAGGCCTGTCGCGGACGCTCGCGCAGCTGGGCTACGAGACTCATCTGTTCTTCTGCGGCGACCCGGACCTTCCCGGGGAGGAGATCCAGGAAGGCGGGCGACTCCATTACCGGCGGTGGTGTCAATGGATCTCCGCCCGGCACCGCGGTGGCGTCTACGACGGCGAGGACGAGAAGGTCCGCGACTGGAACTCGAGCCTGCCCCTGAGCCTCATCAACCAGGTGATCGCCCCCGTGGTCGCTTCGGGCCGCAACGTGGTGCTCATGGGGGAGGAGTGGCACACGGCCTCGTCGATGAACCTCATCTCCGACGCTCTGTATTACCGGGGGCTCCGCGATCGTGTCGTCATGCTGTGGAACGCCAACAACACTTTCGGATTCCACCGCATCAACTGGGGCGCCCTCGCTTTCGCCACGACCATCACGACAGTCAGCCGCTACATGAAGTTCAAGATGTGGGAGTCGGGTCAGAACCCGATGGTCATCCCAAACGGAATCCCGCGCTCGTCGATCCGCGATGCGGATCCCGAGGTGGTTGCCGAGCTGAGGTCCGCGGCAGCGGCCGACCACTTCTGTTTCAAGATCGGCCGCTTCGATCCAGACAAACGATGGCTGATGGCCGTTTCTGCAGCCGGCTACCTCAAGCGGCACGGCCGCCGGGTTCGGCTGTTGACTCGAGGCGGGCGCGAGCGCCATGGGGGCGAGGCGTTCGCGCACGCCCAGCACCAGGGTCTGAACATCCTGGACGTGAGCTCTCCCAGTGAGCCATCGGCGTTGTCCGCGATTCTCAGAGAGCATCCTGACGCCGACCTGGTCAACCTGACGAGCTACTTGGGCGACGACATGCTCGGCGTCATCTACTCGGCATGCGACGCCGTGCTCGCGAACTCAGGCCACGAGCCGTTCGGACTCGTCGGGCTGGAGGTGATGGCGGCGGGTGGCCTCGCCGTGACGGGGTCGACCGGCGAGGACTATGCCGCGGCCTATCGCAACGCGTTGGTGCTGGACACGGACGACCCGATCGAGCTCGTGACAGAGCTCAACCTGCTGAAGGAGCGCCCCCAGCTCGCTGCAGCCATTCGCCGGCGGGGCAGGGTCACCGCGCGCCAGTACACCTGGGAGAAGGTCATCGACCAGCTGCTTCTGCGGGTCGAGTTCGCAGCCGCGCAGCAGGCGGTGAGAATGCCAGTCGGCGAGCCGGCGCCGGCGAAAACGCCGAAGCGGCCGCCGCGCAAGGCGTCCACCTGAGTGGCCGAGAACCTTGTCGTGTACACGGTCGTCCACCAGCCGCGGCGGCTGAAGCTGCCGGCGCTCGTCATCCCGCCGCACACGCTTGCAGAGGCGCTACCGGGCTACGTCTTCGACGAGGCGATGAACCGGCGCTATTTTGAAAAGGTCGCGACGTTCTCGTACATCCCTGCCAGCAAGATGTTTCGCGACCTGGCACAGCGTGGATGGAAGATGTCGATCGGATTCAGCAACTCGTTTCTGCTCCAGGCCGAGACCTGGGCGCCGAAGGTGCTCGACTCCTTCAAGCGACTCTGCGCCAGCCCGAACGTCGAGGTCGTTTGCGTCGAGCCTTACCACTCGTGGCTCTTCTACGTGGACATCGTGGCGTTCAAGGAGGCGATGATCCACGCCCGCGAGCGACTCGAGGGTCTCTTCCAGAAGTCTGTAACGGTGACCGACACCACCGAGATGTTCATGTCGAACGACGTCTACTTCGCGCTGCAGCAGTGCGGGTTCACCGGCGCTTTCATGGAGGGACGAGCGTGGCAGCTCGGCTGGCGCGAGCCCACCCACGTCTACCACTACCCGCTGCAGCGCCTTGCGCTTCTGTGCCGGCACAACGACCTCTCGGACGACGTCGGCTATCGCTTCACCAATCGGAGCTGGGTCGAGTTCCCGCTCACGCCGGAGCGCTACGCGGGCTGGGTCCGCGAGACCTGGGGGGACCTCGTGACGCTCGGTTGGGACTTCGAGACGTTCGGCGAGCACCATCGTGCGAACTCCGGAATCTTCACTTTCGTGCCCGCCCTCGCCGCGGAATTGAAGAAGCGAAAGGTGCGCATGATGCTCCCTTCTGAGGCGATCGCCGAGCTTGGTGACAAAGGCTATGAGGTGCCTGTCAACGAGTACGGCACGACCTGGGCAGGCGAGGGCGGCATGGAGTTCTTCCTCGGCAACCAGGCGCAGCAGGGCATCTTCCGCCTCATGCACCACGCGTACAACAAGGCGCGCCTCACCGGGGATCCACGAATGGTCGACATAGCGAAGTGGCTGCTGCAGTCTGACAACCTCCATCTGATCCAGTGGTTCAGCCGTTGGGGACCCGAGGCTGAAGTCAGCGCCTACTTCACCCCTGACGAGTGGTGGGAGCTGGGTGCGCTCGGGATCCTGCGGGAGCAGCAACGCGTGTACGTGAACTTCATCCGAGCCCTCGACGAATGGGCGAGGTGACGATCGGGCGAGACGGCCGCCCCTGCCACGCTGGGATGATTACCCGGTGAAACCGCTCCACGTCGCTTTCGTCTGGCACATGCACCAGCCCTATTACAAGGACGACCTGACCAACACCTACCTGCTCCCATGGGTCCGCCTGCGCTCCGCCAAGGACTACTACAAGATGCCGGCGCTGCTCGACGCCTACCCGACGGTGCGGACGACCTTCAACCTCGTGCCTTCACTCCTTGCCCAGATCGAGGACTACGGCAAGGAGGGATCGGTCGACCTCTTCCTGAACCTGAGCAGCCGGAATGCGGAGGACCTGACCGCCGAGGAACGGGAGTTCGTGCTCCATTGGATGCGGGAGTCTCCACGGGCGCTGCGCGTGCAGCAGTCGCCGAGGTACCTCGAGCTGGCGTCGCGACCTGTCGACGCGCAGTTCACGACAGCCGACATGCGCGACCTGCAGGTGTGGTTCAACCTCGCGTGGTGCGATCCGGCATGGGCCGAGTCCGACCCGCGCCTCGCCGAGCTCAAGCGCAAGGACCACGACTTCTCGGAGGAAGACAAGGCCCCGCTGTTCGAGGCGCAGATGGAGATCATGCAGCGGGTCATCCCCAAGTACCGGGAGCTGGCCGATCGCGGCCAGGCGGAGCTGACGTTCTCTCCTTATTACCACCCGATCCTCCCGCTCCTCTGCCACGTCGACTCGGCGCGAACCGCGAGCCCCCAGCTGCAGCTTCCCGAGCGCCACTTCTCTCACCGCGAAGACGCCGAACGGCAGATCGAGCTCGGGCAGGGCCTTTTCGAGCGACTCGTCGGCCGCAAGCCGACAGGCATGTGGCCGTCCGAGATGGCGGTCGGCGAAAGCGTGGTCGGGCTGGCCGTGAAGGCAGGCATCGATTGGATGATCAGCGACGCCGAGGTCCTGGCGCGGTCGCTGGACGTCCCTCTCACCCCTGAGCGGCTGTTCCAGCCGCACCGCGTCGATCGCGAAGGGCGATCGGTGGCGATGGTATTCCGCGATTCCGGGCTCTCCAACGTCATCGGGTTCGACTACCAGCGCATGCCTTCGCTCGATGCCGCACGAGACCTCATCGGCCGCCTCGGGCGGATCCGCGAGCAGCAGGAGGATCAGGACTTCCTCGCCGTCATCGCGCTCGACGGCGAGAACGCGTGGGAGTTCTATCCGCGCGACGGCCACGACTTCCTGAACGCGCTTTATACCGAGCTCGAGGCGACGTCGGAGATCGTCACCACAACCGTAAGCGACTTCCTGCAGGAGCACCCCGCACAGCACCAGCTCCACCGCGTGCACACCGGGAGCTGGATCGGCGCAAGCCTCGACACCTGGATCGGCGACCCCGAGCACAACACCGCATGGGACCTGCTGGCGGAGACCCGTGACTGGCTGGAGGACCAGCTGCGCCAGCGACCCAGGGAGTCCGAGCAGGCCGCGCTCGCCTGGCGCGAGATCCTCATCACAGAAGGCAGCGACTGGTTCTGGTGGTTCAGCCGCAAGCACGACTCGGGCATGGACCCCATCTGGGACAACCAGTTCCGGCTGCAC
>JBGOTG010000134.1:0-7097 GCA_041476405.1 Candidatus Dormibacteraceae bacterium
GATACGCAGAGCGCGATACCGATCAGCGTGAAACCGACGATGTAGCTGTCGAATCCCTGGCCCGCCTGCTCGGACAGCGGCGTGTAGCCGGTCCAGCCGGTCGGGAACCCGCCGAAGATCGGGGCGACCAGCAGGATGACGATGGCGGGTGGAACCAACCAGAACGACAGCGCCTCCAGCCGCGGGAAGGCCATGCGATTGGTGCCGATCATGTAGGGGACGAAGAAGTTGCCGAACGGTCCCACGATCGCCGCGCTGGCGACGAAAACCATCATCACGCTGTGCATGCTGACCAGCGTCAGGTACTTGTCCGGCGCCACCAGCGTCTGGTCTGGCGACAGCAGGCTCGTGCGTATCAACATGGCCCCGATGCCGCCGAGGAGCATCGCTATGAGCATCGCGACCAGGTACTGGATCCCGATCACCTTGTGGTCGAGGCTGAGGTTGAGGTAGCGCCAGACGCCGCCATACTCGTCGCCTCCCGTCTGTGCCGTCACCGGCCAGCCGAAGAGTCGCGCGAGCGGGTAGTTCGCGAAGCCGATTCCGACCAGGAACAGGATCGATGCGAACACGTATCCGAGGAGGACGCCTGTGTTGAAGTCGTCGTTCAGCGCGAAGCTGTTCCCCAGGTTGACGCCGGCCCAATAGCCGGCCAGCGCCAGCACCACGCCAGTCAAGAGGTTCGTCGGAATCACGATTCGCCGCTCGCTGGTCTGGATGAGCCCCTCGCCGCCGGTCGACGCTATGGCCATGGCTAGCTCCCCTTCACTATTGGACTCGGGAAGTAGTACGGCGCGTATGGCGGCAGCTGGAGGTCCGACTCCGACTTCTGGAGGTTCGCGATCCAGGTCGCGAAGGCGTCCTGCGTGACGACTGCGCCGCTCTCGTCGAACATGTTGCCGTGCCAGATTCCACAGAGCTCGGCGCAGCGCACGGTGAACGTGCCCGTTCGCAAGGTGCTGAGGTAGGTGATGTTGTCCACGCCCGGGTTCGCGTCGGCTTTCACCCCGAGCTGGTAGGCCCAGAACGAGTGGAGGATGTCGGTCGAGGTTATGTGCAGCTCGACATTGGAGTTCACGGGGAGCATGAGGTGCAGGGACTCGACCCCTCCATAGTCGGCGTACCGGTAAGTGAAGTACCACTGCTGCGCGATGACCTGGACCTTGAGCGGGTGATCCGCCGTGGTGCCCACCGACCCGGATGCGGCCAGGGTCGCCTGGTTCGCGGAAGTGAAGTCAGTCCCCGAGGCGGTCGTCGCCAGCTCGCTGATGCCGATGCCGGCGAGGATGAACACCACTACGGCGGTGATCGCCACCCACGCCACCTGCACGCGGAAGTTGCCATGACTGGGCGGGCCGTCCTCCAGCGCTCCGCGTCTCTGGCGAAACGACACGGCCGAGTAGAGGATGAACAGCACGACCCCGACGAATACGGGAGTCGAGAGGATCGCCATGAGCTGGAGGAGCCAGGTCTGGTCCGTGGCCTGTTGGGACTGGTCGCCCGGCGGGAGATGCACCTGCATCACGAGGACGATGCCGGCGACGCTGAGCACGGCCCAGGCCACCAGGAGCCGGAGCGCGTGCGTGCGGTCTGGCCGGCTCACCGCTACTGGACGATGAGAAAGCCGGTCATGTACCCGAACGTCTGCATCGGGCCGCCATTCCCATAGACGGTGCCTGCGCCGCAGGGCACAAAGCACTGCCAGTGGTAGATACCGGGCTTGCCGGTCTTGAACGAGAACGTGATCACGTTCGCGCTGCCGGCCGGCGCGGCGTCGCTGATGCCCAGGAGGGGCACGAACACGCCGAGGTCCGGGATCGCGAAGCTGTGGCCAAGGGTGGACGCATCGTCGAGCTTGCTGAAGTCGCCGACCTGGGGCGCACCCTGGTCGTCGAAATAGGCCATGTGGAACTTGTCGCCGATGATCCCGCGTGCCTGCGCCCAGTACGGGTTCCTCAAGCCGGAGGCGCCGTCCTCCTGGTCGATGGTCAGCGTCACCACCGAGTTGGCCGGCACCTTGAGGATGGTGGTCGGCAGGTAGCTGACCCAATCAGGGTGCGGGTCATCGGGCCGGGGAAACGCGATGGCGTCCGACACCGCCGCCACCGTCTCGAGGTGAATCGAGACACCCAGCCCTCCAGGGTTGGCGGCTGCGGCGAGCGTCGGGGGTCTCTGGAGGGCGAAGCCGACGATGAAGGTCGCCAGCAGGGCCGACAGCATCCCGACCGTCAGCACCAGCACGATCAGACGGGTGGTGAAGCTCGAAGACCTCACTGCTTCCACTTTCACGCGACCTTAACAGGCAATCGTTTGTCTGTAAATAGCCGAAATTTTGTTCATGAAGTCCGAAATTCAAGGTCACTGCAATTCGTGTCGCTCACGATCGCCGGTGGCCTCAGGTTCCGGCGAGAATCCTCACGTCGTTCTCGACCCAGGCCGTCTGGGGCAGGTCCGCAAAGGCCACCCGCTCGTACCCGTTGCGATCGATCAGGTAGATCACGGAGCTGTGGGTCAGGTCCCCGTTGGCCACCTGCACCCCGACGCCGTAGCTGTTCCAGACCGCCGAGAGCTGCGACCGCGATCCATTGAGCCAGTAGAGGTTCGCGCCCAGGCCGTGCGAGGCGGCAAACGCGACGATGCTGGCGGGCGTGTCGGCCTCCGGTTTCACGCTGACCACCACAACCGAGAAGGGCGTGCGCGGGCCCACCGCGCCCTGGACCGTTCCCAGGAGACTCGCCTGCAGGGGACACAGGTCGAGGCACTGTGTGTCCAGGAAGGTGAGCGCCACCACCCTGCCGCGAAGGCCGGCCAGGGAGACGGCCGCGCCGCGCTGATCGAGAAGCTGGAAGTCAGGCGCAGGAACGGACCGGGCTTTGAATACGACGCCGCCGGCCAAGGTGGCCGGTTGGGGCCTGACGAGCAGCCGTGGGACCAGCACGCCGATCAGCGTGCCGGTGAGTGCCGCCAGGGCCACCAGCCACACCGTGAGGTAGATCCTCCACTGGCGTTGGGTCAGTCGGAGGCTAGCCATCGTCGACCTCGTCGAGTGTAACCATCCGGAGTAAAGGGATTCGATCGATGGCGACCCGAATGCAGCCGGCCCGGCTCGAGCGCGAACTCGCCCGCCGTGGGTGGAATGCCACCGACCTGGCGAAGGCCTCTGGAATCAGCGTCGCCACCATCTCCGCGGCCCGTCACGGACGCCCGGTCGCCAACTCGACCCTTTGCAGGATCGCCGATGCACTGCGCATGGCGCCGGTGATTCCCGGCGTCGACGACCTGCTGGGACCGGCCGACGGGCTCCTGTCCAACGGCCACATCTCGGGCGGATAACTCCGAAGGCGTCAGGTCGTGACGGCGGCCGGCTCCTCCTCGTGGGCGTCTGACTTGACTTTGTCGACAGTACCCGCGGCGTGCGCAGGCGGCGAATAGACCGTGAAAAGCTTCATCGGCTCGTCGCTCGAGTTCACGATGTTGTGCAGGGACCCGGCGGGGATGCACACGGCATCGCCGCCCGCAAATGGCGTGTCCTTACTGGCGATGACTGCCTTGCCCGCCCCACTCACGGCGTAGATGAACTGGTCCACCTCGTGGACCTCCTCGCCGATCTCTTCGCCGGGCTTCAGAGCCATCACGACGAGCTGGCTGTGCTTGCCGGTGAACAACACCTGCCGGAAGTACTCGTTCTCGCCGGCTGCGTCCTTCAGTCCGATGCATAGCGTTTCCATTGCATTCCTCCAGGTTCAGATGGTTGTGAAAGCTCGCTCGTGCGACGCCGACGCGGCCGCGTCATCCCAGCTGTAGGCGAGGCGGTCGATCACGCCGACCACCCCGTCGAGCTCCCTGGTCAATCGGGCCAGTATCTCGGCGTCACTCTTCCTGTCGACCTCGCCCGAGAGCGTGACCACGTTCGAGCGGACGTCGACCCCGATTCGTTCAGGCGACGACAGGAGCAGCGCAGGGATCAGCGTGCCGACGATCTCGTCACGCAGCTCCTCGTCGGTGCGAAGGAACACCTGGAGCAGGTCGCTCCTGCTCACGATCCCGGCGATTCGGCCTCGCTCGTCGACCACCACGAGGCGCCTCACGTTCTTCTCCTGCATGAGGCGCGCGGCCTTCCCGAGGCTGGTGTCGGAAGCAACGGTGATCGCCGGGGAGGTCATGACCTCCGACGCGAGAATGCCCTCCGCCTTCGCCCTCAGCTGGCGGCGCTTTTGAGGATGGAGCAGATCGTCCGAGGTCTCCAGCTCGTGGCGGCGCTCCTTGAGCAGCAGGTCGCCCTCCGAAACGATGCCGACCGGAACACCTTGCTGGTCGACGATCGGGATCGCGCTGACCCTGTTCTCCTCAATGAGGCGGACAAGGTACTTGAACGGCGCCAGGGGACTCGCGACGTGGACATGGCTCGTCATCACGTCCGACACGGTGCGATGTCGCGGCCAGGAGCTCAAGACTTCACGCGCTCCGCGATCAGCACCGGCCGCTTGGTCCCGTGGAGGAGGTCGTGAGACACCGACCCCAGGAGCAGGCTACCCAGGTCGCCGATCCGGCTGGAGCCGACCACGATCAGGTCCGCGTTCCAGCCCGCAGCCACCTCGGCCACGGCCTTTGCCACCGGCGCGCCGTGCGCCACCATGCCGGCCGCCTCGACTCCGGCATCCTTCAGCATGCCGATCGCGGAGGCCATCGTGGCCTCGATCTCCTCGTCGGATTCAATGTAGGCGAAGCCCTGGACGCCGAATATCGCCTGGGCCACGTGAACGACCATGACCTTCGAGCCGGGCGCCTTGGCCGCGGCGACGGCAGCGCGCACGCCGGGCGCCAGGTCGTCTCCGCCGGCGATCGCAAGGAGCACCCTGAGCCGCTTCGTCGCTTCGACCGCGGGCCGGCCGCGGACGACCAGCACCGCGCTGTCGACCGCCGACAGTATCTGATGGCTGACGCTGTGCCTGATCATCGACTGCCAGTCCGAGAGGCCGCGCGAGCCCAGCACGACGAGGTCGGCGCCGAAGTCTCGGGCGGCTTGAACGATGGTCGCGGCGACGTGCTCGGTGCTCGCCTGGCAGATCTCGGCCTGCGCTGCGAGTCCGCCCGCCTCCAGGCGGGCGACCGTCTCGTCGAGCAGCCGCTCGGCCTCGGGTCTAACCTCGACGTCCCAGTGCCCATGGCGCTGGTGGACCTCGAGGTTCCACACGTGCACGACGCGAACCTCTGCGGAGGAAGGGCGGCCCAGCGCGATCGCGGCGTCGACTGCCGCCTCGGCCTGTTCGCTGCCATCGGTCGCGAGAAGGATCTTCGTGAAACCCTTTGTGGTGCTCATGACGACAGCGTTCCACCGGCCCCTCGCCGTCCATAGGGCCGAAGGACCCGGTTTGGAAGGGTCGGGTGCCTGCCTGCGCGAAGGGCACCGGCTGGCGTAGATTCGCCAGCGATGGCCGACCGCCGCGACCGCAAGGACGTGCTGCTTGAGGCCGGCCTCACCCTGGCCTCGGAGCTGTCGCTGCCGATGGTCCTGCAGCGGATCGTAGACCTTGCGGCCGAGATCACCGACGCCCGCTATGCCGCGCTCGGCGTACTCGGAGATGGCGACCAGCTGGTGGACTTCATCACCACCGGCATCTCTGCCAGGCAGCGGCGAGCCATCGGTGCGCTGCCGCGCGGGCGGGGGATCCTGGGGCTCCTCATACGGCAGCCGCAAACCATGCGCCTCAAGGACATCGCAAGCCACCCCGAATCTGTAGGGTTTCCACCCAACCATCCGCCGATGCGCTCCTTTCTCGGCGCCACGGTGCAGGCATTGGGCAAGGTCTACGGTGACATCTACCTGACCGACAAGCGAGGCGCTCCGGAGTTCACCCTGAGCGATGAGCGGTCGTTGAACGTCCTCGCCACCCAGGCGGGAGTCGCGATCGCGAACGCTTCCCTCTACCAGGAGGCGGTCAGGCGCGAGCGATGGCTGGCCGCACTCCGCGAGATAACCACCTACCTCCTCGAAGGGGCCGACCCGGATTCGCTGCTGACGACCATCGCCGAGCATGCGCGCGACCTGGTGGGAGCCGACGCAGCCACGATCGTTACGACGACTTCCACCCCTGGCGACCTCGTGGTGGCGGCAGCCGTCGGCGCCTACGCCCCCCAGCTCCAGGGCCGGTCAGTACCCTCGGCGAGGTCGATCTCGGGCGCGGTCATGGAGAGCGGTGAGCCGCTCAACACCGACGATGTGAGCGCACTCGCCCGCGGATACCAGCCGGTCATCCGCCTCGGGCGCATCGGACCTGCAGTCTTCGTGCCCCTTCGGGTCATGGGTCGCGCCACGGGAACGCTGACTGTGTCGAACATGAAAGGGGGGCGCCAGTTCGATCAGGCCGCGGTCAAGCTGGTCGAGACGTTCGCAGACCAGGCGTCGGTGGCGATCGAGTACGCGCGGGCGCAGACGGAATTGCGACGCATGGGGCTGATGGAGGAGCGGGAACGCATCGCCAAAGAGCTCCACGACGGCATCATCCAGTCGCTGTTCGCAGTCGGGATGGGACTCCAGGGCACCGCGCTCCTGGCGGATTCCCCTGATGCGGCGGCGCGCATCGAGGGAGCTGTCGGCGAGCTCGACCGGGTCATACGTGACCTGCGCAACTACATCTTCGGCCTCCGCCCCGGCATCCTCGCCGACCGGCAGCTGGACCAGGCGCTCCGCGAGCTCGGGGAGGACATGCAGAAGCGATCCCGTTTTCGCGTCGATGTCGAGGTGGACCCGGAGGTCGCCGCCCTCATCTCGTCGCGCTCGCACCAGATCGTGCAGCTGACACGCGAGGCACTTTCCAACGTCGCGCGGCATTCGCAGGCGACGCAGTCGGTGGTTCGCCTGGCGCGCAAAGGGACGAGCGCGGTGCTGACGATCGAGGACGACGGGATCGGGTTCAACGTGCGGGACGATTCGACGGGCAACGGGCTGCGCAACATGCGCGAGCGGGCGGAGGCGATGGGCGGCACGTTCCGTGTGACGAGCAGGGCCGGGAAGGGAACCAGGCTGCGCTTCGCAGTTCCGATCTAGCGCGTAGAGCCGATCGGCCCTGTCCGAAGAGGGCTGGAGGCCATGCGCC
>JBGOTG010000135.1:0-7054 GCA_041476405.1 Candidatus Dormibacteraceae bacterium
GAGCGGGCGGCCCTCGTCGTGTGCGTCCTCGTAACGGTCGCGGATCGATTGGGTCAAGGCGCCGGACAGTCTAACTGCGCGAGCCGAACATTCTGGTGAGTCCGCTCCGGCCTATCTAGCGCCGGACCTCCTTCTCTATAGTCTTGGGAGATGACCGAAGCAGCAGCCCGGACCATCGCGGAGCTTCGCGCCAGCGGCCACGTGCGCGAGACCGTGAAGCAGGAGATGCGGCGCAACCTGCTCGTGCGGCTGCGCTCCGGCGAGCCCCTACTGGCCGGCATCGTGGGCTACGACGAGACGGTCCTGCCGCAGCTCGCCAACGCGGTGATCTCGGGCCATGACGTCATCCTTCTCGGCGAGCGCGGCCAAGCGAAGAGCCGGATCATGCGCTCCCTCGTCAGCCTTCTCGACCCGCAGGTCCCGGCGATCGCGGGCTGCGAGATCAACGACCATCCCTACGGGCCGATCTGCCGGCGCTGCCTGGACCTCGTTGCCAAGAACGGCGACAAGGTCGAGGTTACGTGGATCGATCGGGACCTTCGCTACGGTGAGAAGCTCGCCACCCCCGACATCTCGATCGCCGACCTCATCGGCGAGGTCGACCCGATCAAGGTCGCCGAGGGGCGCTACCTGGCCGACGAGCTGACCATCCACTACGGTCTTCTCCCGCGCACCAACCGCGGCATCTTCGCCATCAACGAGCTACCGGACCTGGCCGAGCGCATCCAGGTCGGCCTGCTCAACATCATGGAAGAGAAGGACGTGCAGATTCGCGGATACCGCGTTCGCCTTCCCCTCGACCTCTTCGTCATCGCCAGCGCGAATCCCGAGGACTACACGTCGCGCGGCCGCATCATCACACCGCTGAAGGATCGCTTCGGTTCGCAGGTCCGCACCCACTACCCGCTGACCACTGCCGAAGAGATGCAGATCATGGAGGCGGAGCGCCACCCGGTCCCGGAGGACTTCGAGCTGATCTTCCCGACCTTCATGAAAGAGATCGTGGCCGAGTTCACGCATCTCGCGCGAAGAAGCCCGCACATCTCGCAGTCGTCAGGCGTGTCAGTGCGAATGTCCATCGCGAACTTCGAGAACCTGGCGAGCAACGCCATCCGCCGAGCCGCTCGATTGGGCGAGTCTTTGGCGGTGCCGCGGATCACGGACCTTGCCTTCCTCGCTTCATCGACCGCCGGCCGCGTCGAGATCGAGGCGCTCGACGAAGGCAAGGAGGAGCAGGTGCTCTCTCGTTTGGAGCGCGGCGCCGTCAGCGCCGTCTTCAGCCGGCACTTCTCCGCCTCGCAGTTCGATGGCATCGTGGCGCGCTTCGAAGAGGGCACGATGCTCGAGGTGGGCGAAGGGATCACGGCGCGGACCTACGCGCGCGCCATCGGCGACCTGCCGGAGCTGACCGGCGCGCTGAAGAAGCTGGGCCTGCCCGATCGCCCGGAGGTTCGTGCATCGGTCATCGAGTTCCTGCTGGAGGGCCTTCACCTGAACAAGCGGCTCAACAAGGACGAGGTCGAGGGCCGCGCGGTCTACCGGCGCTAGGGCGCCCTACCTCTGGACGGCGTAGATGTAGGTGAACCCGATCACCATCGCCACGACCAGCGCGAAGAACACGAGCTCGACCCGAATCGCGATGCCAACCAGACGCCTCGCGCGTCGCGTCCTCGCGCCGCAACGTTCGCAATAAGCGGCGTTGGGAACCAATTCCGCACCGCACGAGTCGCACGCGACCTGCATCGACGGCATTCATCTGAGTATGTAGTGTTTGGCCTGTGGAACTCCAGGAGGAGATGTCTGCCGGAGACGCCGTGCTGCTGATGAGCTCGGTGCCCGAGCGCATCAGCGATCTGGTCTTCGGACTCGACGAGACGAAGCTGCGTTACCGCCACGGCCCCGCCTTCCCCACGCTGGGAAGCCTAATATTCCACCTCCTCGATTCCGGCACCAAGGTCGACGCGCTTCTGCGGCGCGCTCATCTCGACGGACTCGCCACTGCCGACGTGCGCGCAACGATCGACCCAGGGCACGAACAAGACCTTGACCGACCGCTGCAGGAGGCGATCGGCGATTTCGCGCGCATCAGGCGGCGGACCGTCGACCTCCTCCATGGATGGGGTAAGAACGAATGGGAGCGCATGATCACGGACCCGCGGGGCGGCAGCCTCACGCTGCTGGATGTCTGCCGGATGGTCACCAGCCACGAGATGGCGCACATCGCCCAGATCCGCAACCTGACGGTGCTGCTCCCCGAACCTCAGGACCTGGGACCGCAGCACCCGGCCCGCGAATAGTGACAATTCGGTGGTGACCGACTTCAGCGAGGCCGAACCTGATGGCGCCGGCGCGAAGGATGCGGAAGATGCCGGCGCTCAGACCGGGCCGGCTCCAAAGCCGGGTCGCTCGAAGCGAAAGCGAAAGTCCGGCCGCTCTGAAGGGCGCGCATCCCAGTACTGGATGGTCGTCAGCTCGCCCGACAACTTCCGCAAGACCCGCGAGCTCGGGTTCACGATCCAGGGCCTGAAGAGCCGCCATCGCCGCCGGGTCGAGACGATGCGCGTCGGCGACAGGGTGCTGTACTACGTGACCGGCCGCATGGCGTTCGCCGCCACCGTCACTGTCGCCTCGCCGATGTATGAGGACCACACCCCGATCTGGCGATCCGCCCGACGCGACGAAGACTATCCGTGGCGCGTGCACATCCGTCAGGACGTCGTGCTCGATGACGCCGATTGGATCCCCGCCAAGGAGCTCGCCTACCGTCTCGACTACGTCCGCAAGTGGCCACCCGAGCACTGGACGCTGGCCTTCCAGGGCCACATCCACGCGCTGCCGCGCAACGATTTCGGGATCGTCGAGGATGAGATCGCCCGAAGCTCCCGCCGCCGGAGGCCCCTCGCCGGCTGATCGGTCCCGACTGAGTTGAAGTACCTTGCCTGGCTCTATCACCTGCATTTCCAGGAGCCATGGCGCGAGAGGAGCTTTCTGGCTTCGCTGGCGTTCCTGGTCACGTTCGGCATCGTGCGTGGCATCACCCACCTGATCCGGGCCGGGCTGGGGCCGTTCCACAACGTGGGCAGCGGCGCCCTCCACATCCATCACCTCGTCTGGGGGATTCTTCTCCTACTGCTGGTCGGCTACGCCTGGCTCATCGCGGCGGAGGTCGGGTGGTTTCACAACGTGGCGGCGGTCGCCTATGGCATCGGGGCCGCGCTGACCCTGGACGAGTTCGCCTTGTGGCTCAACTTGCAGGACGTCTACTGGGCCAAGCTAGGCCGGGAGAGCATCGACGCCGTCGTGATCTTCGGCGCGCTGCTGTCGGCGGGCGTCTGGGGCTACCCGTTCCTGCGCGCCGTGGCGCATTACACCTTGCACCGCAAGAAGACCGGCCCGTGAAAGTTGGCGGGGCGACGCCCCCCGCACCGTCACAAAATCCTTCTCGGCGGTGCTTGATCATTGGTGGGCGTCAACTTCGAGGTGGCCTCTGAGGCCGGCAGGCGACATGGAGCCGTGAAGTCGAACGAAGAGTCGTTCGAAGCGCTGTTCGCGGCCGAGTACGCACGGGTGGCCGGCATCGCCAACCGCGTGCTGGCTGATCCGCATGAGGCTGAGGACGTGGCCCAGGAGGTCTTCGTCGACTTCAACCGGCTGCACTCGGCCAGCGCTCCTTACGCCGCCGCCTGGCTCTATCGAGCCTCCGCCCACAAGGCCCTCAACAGGGTGCGAGGCCGGCGCCGGCGCGAGCGTCGCGAGCTCTCACAGGCGACCGACGAGGGCTCGAGCACGATGGACCCGCAGCACGTTCTCGAGGTCAACGAAAGCCGCCGGCAAGTTCGTCAAGCACTGGCTCGTTTAGCGCCCAAGCCGGCGACTGTGCTGGTCCTGCGGGCCAGCGGTCTCAGCTACGCCGAAGTGGCGCAGGCGCTCGGAGTCGGTGTTGGTCAGATCGGAACACTGTTAAGGCGCGCGGAAGCCGCGCTGCGCAAGGAGGTCACCCGTGGCTCATCTCTCTGAAGGAACTCTTCGTCGCAAGTTTGACGACGAGGACGCTCTGACCGATTCGGACGCTCGGCACTACTCGGCATGCGCCGAATGCCAGGCCCGCTACACGGCACTCGCGGATGACGCGCTGGCTGTGGCAAGCGCGCTTGCCATGCCCGATATCAAGGTCGACGTCGCGTCGGCGTTCAGTCGCGTCCGCTCCGCGCCGGCGGCACAGCCACGCTTCGGCATCCGTCTTCCGATCATGCGCCCGGCATCGCGCCCGGTCATGGGCGGGTTCGCCGCGGCTGCGGTGATCGTCGCGCTCGTGGTCACAGCCTTCGCCCAGGGAGCCCTCAACTTCTTCCATCCCGAAACGGTGCAGCCGGTCGCCGTCAGCGTGGCCGACCTGCAGTCGCTCTCCGGCCTCAGCGATTTCGGCACATTTGCCTGGACGACCAAGCCAGAGCCGCAGCTCGTGACGAGCGCGGCCGAGGCGGCCACGGTGTCGGGGCTTCATGTCCCCGTCGCCGGCAACCTGCCCTCGGGCGTCTCCAAGACCGTCACTTACGCGGCGATGCCCGCGGCAGTCGGCGTGTTCACCTTCGACGCGTCGAAGGCGGCAGCCGCGGCCGGCAAGGCCGGCAAGGCGCTGCCGAAGATGCCCAGCGGGATGGATGGCGCGAAGCTGACGGTGACCGTCGGACCGGCGGTGATCGAGATCTTCGGAAACCTGAACGGCGGAGCGTCGTCGGATGCGACCCAGCTCAACCTGCCTCAGCTCATCGTCGGTGAGTCGACCGCTCCCGAGGTCACCTCCAGCGGAGTCACCACCCAGCAGCTGGAGGACTACCTCCTCTCCCAGCCAGGCGTTTCGCCGGACCTTGCAGCGGCGATCCGGGCCATCAAGGACCCGAGCACGACGCTGCCGATCCCGATCCCGGTCGAATATGCAACACACAAGAACGTGCAGGTCCAGGGCGTCACGGGCGTCGCCCTTGGCGACAACACCGGCCTGGGCGCCGCCGTGATCTGGATCAAGGGCGGCACTGTTTACGCCGTCGCCGGAACGCTGAAGCAGAACCAGATACTGGACGTCGCCAACCACCTCAACTAGGGTGGGTTAGCCTGCATTGGTGGCTGACCTGGCCGAAGTCTCGACAGCGGCCGCCCCCGACGGGGCGGCCGCCGGCTCACCCGCGATCCACACGGTCGAGCTCTCCAAGCGATTCGGCAAGACGGTGGCACTGGCCGGGCTGTCGATGACCGTGCCGCGTGGTGAGGTGTTCGGGTTCCTCGGGCCAAACGGAGCCGGCAAGACGACGTCGGTGAAGCTTCTCCTGGGCCTCATCGCCCCGACGTCAGGCGAGGGCTGGCTCCTCGGACAGAAGATCGGCGACCTCAGGACGCGGCGCAGGATCGGATACCTGCCCGAGCTCTTCCGCTACCAGGCCTGGCTGTCGGCGAGGGAAGTGCTCGCGCTTCATTGCGAGCTGGCACCTCTGCCGCGTTCGAGCTGGAACGACGAGATCACGACGGCGCTCGACACGGTAGGCCTCACTGAACGCGCTGGCGACCGCGTGGGGACCTTCTCCAAAGGCATGCAGCAACGCCTCGGCCTTGCTGTCGCGCTCCTGGGCGAGCCGGAGCTCGTGTTCCTCGATGAGCCGACGTCGGCCCTGGACCCCGTCGGCCGGCATGACGTGCGGGAGATCATCCGCGGCCTTGCGTCGCGGGGGACTGCCGTCTTCCTCAACTCGCACCTCTTGAGCGAGGTCGAGCAGGTGTGCGACAGGGTGGCGGTGGTGGACCACGGACGCGTGATCGCGTCGGGCACCATGGACCAGCTGCTGAGCGGGACGACGGTGCGCGTGCGAGCCGCCGGGCTCGCGCCGGCAGACAAGGCGAAGCTCGCGTCGTTCGGGCGGGTCGACGACGAGGGCGACCAGCTGACCTTCGCCAGTCTCGACATCGAGCGCGTCCCGGAGCTGGTCGCGGCCCTCGTCGCGATGGGAGCCAGGGTCTACGAGGTGGCGCCCCGGCACCAGACCCTCGAGGACCGCTTCCTTCAACTCCTCGAAGAGGAGGAGAAGTAGGGTGCGCGCGGCGCTGGTGATCGCCCGTCTGACGGTCCAGGAGGCTTCCCGGCGGCGCCTGCTCCTCGCGCTCGTGATCCTGACGCTGCTCGTGGTGGGATTCTCGGCCTGGGGCTTCAACAAGATCACCACTGTCACCCGGAGCGACGGCACGCTGCTCCCGCCCGCCCAGGTGGCCCTGATCACCTCTCAGCTGCTGATCGTCGTGACCTTCATGTACAGCGGCGTACTTGCCCTCAGCGCGGCCGTCGTCGCAGGCCCCCTCATCTCGAGCGAGGTCGAGAGCGGCCTCCTTCTTTCGATGCTGGCCCGACCCGTGCGCCGAAGCGAGGTCGTGATCGGCAAATGGCTGGGCCTTGCGGCGCTGGTGGCGATCTACGCCGCCGGCTCGGCCTTGCTCGAGATGGCTGCGGTCGATTGGGCGACGGGGTACGTGCCGCCGCACCCGGTCGAGCTTATCGTCTTCGTCGGCGCCGAAGGCCTGGCGCTCCTCTCGCTGGGCCTACTGCTTTCGACGCGCCTCTCGGGCATCACCGGCGGGGTCATCGCGCTCGTCGCCTGGCTGATGGCGTGGATTGGCGGAGTGGTGGGCGACATCGGGACGAGCCTCCAGAACCAGGCGGTCGAGAACATCGGCACGATCAGCCACCTGGTCCTCCCGACCGACGGGCTGTGGCGCGGCGCCGTCTACGCGATGGAGCCTGACGTGGTCCTGGCGTCGTTGCGGGCCGCCGGCACAGTCGGACGCGCCAACCCGTTCAGCGCGGTGGACCCGCCGCCCGTCCAGTTCCTGGCCTGGGTCGCCGTCTGGTTCGCCCTCATGCTCGCCCTGAGCATCTGGAGCTTCCGAACCCGAGAAATATGACGGGCGCGGCGGAGCTCTAGGCCGGATTCACTCCGGCCGTCACCTTGCGCCCCGCCTGCAAAGCGCCACCGGGCAAAGTGTCACTCGGAGGGGGTACCGCGGGGGAGGC
>JBGOTG010000136.1:0-6976 GCA_041476405.1 Candidatus Dormibacteraceae bacterium
CCCAGCGAATGGGGAGGACCGCGCAGGACTTGGTTGGACGGCCCCTCCGGCGGGCTTTGCCCGCCACCTCCCCAGCGAGTGGGGAGGACGGCCCGGACCTGACCGCCGTTCCGGTGCGCAGGCCGCGGCGGGGAAGCACTCTAACCGCGGGCCTGCGCACCGGAAGGCGATGGTCGACCGTCTCGAACTTGATCTGAGACTAGCTTAATACAACTGTTAACTCTAGCCTTTACGCAGGCGCGCGTCGGTTTGCGGCGCCCGGGAGGTGAGAGATATGCGCAGGTTCGGGTTCGTATTCACCCTGGCAACCATGGCCGCCACCCTTATGGCTCTGTTCGCCACGACCGGGCTGGCCGATGGTTGGCCGCCGGTTAAGTAGGCTGAGCTAGCAGTGGCCTCTCGTGCTCCTGGCGCGCCTGTCGCGCCGGATGCTACGCGTCCAAGCACCGTTAAGTAATTTCAGCTAAGCTCCAAGCGTGACCGAGACTGGCGACAGCCGGAGCCGGGTCGCGCCCGAACGGGTTGGCGTGCCAAAGGGCTCTGGGCGCCGGCGTCTCCCCGGTGTCGACCTCAGGCCGGGAGCTGTCAAGCGGGCTCGCGCGGAGGCCGGTCTCAGCCTCGCCATGGTCGGCAAGGGCTGCGTCACGGCACCCGCGATCTACCTGATCGAGACTGGACGCACCCGTCCTTCCCTGCCCACGCTGGAGCACATCGCACGCAAGACAGGGAAGTCTGTGGAGTTCTTCCTCGCCGACCAGAGCGGCAACACCGACGAGACCAAGACCGGGCTGATCGAGCTCGAGGCCAGGGTCGCCGAAGGCCGCCACGAGGAAGCCATCGCCCTGGGCGAGCAGCTCATGAATCTCGGCACCTCCGCCCACCGGCTCGGGCAGCTTCGTTACCTGCTGGGCCAGGCGCACCTGCAGCTCGGAAGGCCGGACAAGGCGGCCGCATTGCTGCGCGATGCGCACGTCCACTTCGAGTCGGTCGACGACGTCCTCATGCTCGCCGAGTGCATGGGCTCGGAAGCGACTGTCGCGTACATGACCCAGAGGCCGGAGGCTCTCGATCTGGCCAGGCGCGCCCTGGCCCTGTGCCGCGGCATGAAGCCAGTGCCTCAGGCCACCGAGGCCAGGCTGCTGTCGATCCTGGGCAACGTGCACGTGGCCAACCGGGATTGGGCCGGCGCGATCAAGCTCTATGAGGACGCCATCGAGGCCGCGGGCTCACTGTTCGACCTGGGCCGGATGGCAAAGATGTACAGCGGTCTGAGCCTTGCCTACCGGGAGACGGGCCACGTCGACGCCGCGGCCAAGTACGCGAGCCGATCGATCGCCTTGCTGGAGGTGCTGCGGGATCGAGTCTCGCTGGCACGGGCCGAGAACAACCTGGGGCTGATCCTGCTCGCGCAGGGGAATCGCTCCGCCGCTCACAAGCATCTCGATCGCTCGCTCGAGCTCGCCGAAGAAACCAACCTCGAGGTCGGGCGCAGCCACGTGCTGATGAGCCTGTGCGAGCTGAGCCTGATGCAGGGTAATGTGCAGGCGGCCCGCCAGTTCGCGGGCCAGGCCCTGGCGATGGCGGAACGTCTGCAGGAATCCGCCAACATCGCCGAGGCGCACGTCTGGATGGGGCGGATCGCTGCCGAGGTCGGAAACGACGAGCTGGCCGACACGGAGTTCGACATCGCAATTCACAGCCTGACCGAGCTCGGCGTCGAGGAGAGACTGCTCCGCTGCCATGGGGTCTACGCCGAGATTCTGGAAAAGCGCGGCGAGCTGAAGCGAGCCTACGTGCACATGAAGAAGGCCTTCTCGGTCAGCCGGCCCGGGCTGCTCCAGGTGGCGGGAGACGAGGCGGAAGAGCGCGCGTCGTCAGCCTGACAACCGCGCCGCGCTGGTAACGTTGGTGTTGCCGCTGATCGAAGAGTAGGGAGGTAAGTCCGGCTGGCCAGATCGCTGCGCAATTCGAAGGTCTCGCTGGCAGCCACCACCGTCATTGCCGATTACCGCCTGGCCTACAGCAGTCGCCGGGCGAGCATCATCGGCCGTGCGGAGGTGCTTCGCGGCAACGCCACCTTCGGGATCTTCGGCGACGGCAAGGAGGTCGCGCAGCTGGCCCTGGCCAAGGCCTTCCGGCCCGGCGACTGGCGCGCCGGGTACTACCGCGACCAGACCTTCATGTGGGCGACCCGTATGTCGAACATCCGGGCGTTCTTCGCGCAGCTCTACGGCAACGCGACGGTGGAGGCCGACCCCGCGTCGGGCGGCCGCCAGATGGGAAACCACTTCGCCACGCGGTTCCTCGACGACGAAGGCGAGTTCATGCGGTCGGTCGACATGCCGAACTCGACTGCAGACGTGTCCAACATCGCGGGCTGGATGCCTCGCCTGGTCGGCCTCGCTTACGCCTCCAGGCTTTACCGCGACAACCCGCAGCTGAAGGCGGCGCAGGACGGCTTCTCGGTCGACGGCAACGAGGTCGCCTTCGGCACCATCGGAGACGCGGCGACCAGCGAGGGGCCGTTCTGGGAGGCGGTGAACGCCATCGGCGTCCTGCAGGTGCCGGTCGCGCTCTCCGTCTGGGACGACGGCTACGGCATCTCGGTGCCGATCACCGCGGAGACGACCAAGGCCTCGATCTCGGATGTCCTGCGGGGCTTCATCCCTGACGATCGCCCCGGCATCGACATCCATGTGGTCCCAGGGTGGGATTACCCGGCGCTCGTCGAGGCATACGTGAACGGCGTCGACCGTGTCAGGCGCGAGCACAAGCCGGCGCTCTTCCACATCACCGAGCTGACCCAGCCGCAGGGCCATTCCACCAGCGGGAGCCACGAGCGCTACAAGACCAAGGAGCGGCTCCGGTTCGAGAAGGAGTTCGACTGCTTACCGCGGATGCGCGACTGGATCATCGAGTCGGGGATCGCCGGCGAATCGCAGCTCGAGGGCTGGGAGGCCGCCGACAAAGAGGCGGTCGAGGCCGCGAGGGACCTCGCGTGGGAGGCGTTCCAGGCGCCGATCCGCGGCGAGCGCGACCGGCTGGTCGCCATCCTGAAGCGTTCCGATTCGTCGGAGGTCGCCGGAGTTTCCACAGCGCTGGCCGAAGCCTCGAAGCTGACGCGCTCTCTTGTGTTGTCCACGGCCACACAGGCCCTCCACGAGCTGCGTGGCAACGATTCGCCGCAGCGGTCGGAGCTAGCACGTTTCGTGAAGGACCAGCAGCGCGAGAACCTGGAGCGATACAACTCCCACGTCTACAGCCGTTCCGAGCACTCGCCTCTGAAGGTCCCTGTGGTGCCCGCGGAATATTCGGACAGGTCGCCTGCGGTGGATGGGAGGCAGGTGCTCCTGCGCAACTTCGACGTCAACTTCGCGCGTGACCCGCGCCTGTTCGTCATCGGCGAAGACGTGGGCAGGCTTGGAGACGTCAACCTGGTCTTCGAGGGCCTTCAGGCGAAGTACGGCGATCTGCGGATCACCGACACGGGCATCCGCGAGGCGACGATCCTGGGCCAGTCGATCGGCAGCGCGATGAGAGGACTGCGCCCGATCTGCGACATCCAGTACCTCGATTACTTCCTGTACGCGCTGCAGACGGCCTCGGACGACCTGGCAAGCCTGCACTGGCGCACGGCGGGCGGCCAGAAGGCG
This sequence comes from Candidatus Dormibacteraceae bacterium, assembly GCA_041476405.1. GTDB lineage: Bacteria > Chloroflexota > Dormibacteria > Dormibacterales > Dormibacteraceae > Palsa-872. The sequence goes on from JBGOTG010000136.1 coordinate 3,654, forward strand.
CCGGTCGTCATCCGCACGAAGGGTCACCGCCTGGTCGGCATCTGGCATTCGGGATCGCCTATGGCCGTCGTGCTCAACGCTCTGCGCGGCATCTACGTCGCCGTGCCACGGAACATGACCCAGGCCGCCGGCTTCTACAACACGCTGTTCAGGGGCGACAACCCCGGCATGGTGATCGAGGTTCTCAACGGCTACCGCCTGAAGGAGAGGGTGCCGGACAACGTCGGAGAGTTCACGGTCCCACTCGGGGTCCCGGAGGTCCTTCGCCAGGGCTCGGACCTCACGGTTGTCACATACGGCGCCTGCTGCGCGATCGCGCTCGACGCCGCGAACGCGCTGCAGGATCTGGGGGTGTCGTGCGAGGTCATCGACGCCCAAACGCTCAACCCCTTCGACACCGATCACTCGATAGCGCGCTCCCTGGAGCGGACGCATGCAGTGCTGTTCCTCGACGAGGACATGCCGGGCGGGGCGTCGGCTTTCATGATGCAGCAGGTGCTCGAGGTGCAGCAGGGTTGGTGGCACCTGGACTCGGCGCCCCGCACCCTCGCCGCCTCACCGAACAGACCTGCCTACGGACCCGACGGCGACTACTTCACGAAGCCCAACCGCGAGACCATCGTGAGCGCTGTTTATGAGATGGTCCGCGAACGCCAGCCGTGGCGGCTCCCGCCGCTCATGCCCTGACCCGATAAACCCCCATCGCGTAGCCGCTCCACGCCCTTGCGTTCAACCTGCGTATTGGCCCGAGGGCGTCCATGACCTTGGCCGCGGCGCGAATCGGGACGTTCACCCACTGACCCCGCATGTGCTGTTGCCTGATGGCGTAGATCCGGGGCTCCCAGCCACCGACATAGCCGCGGAACAGGACCTCCAACCCCATCTCGCGCTCGAAACCTGCCCAGGTCCTCAGATCCATCGTGCGCAGGTTGTGGGCGCTCGACAGCTCAGGCCTGGTCAACCGCAGGATCGGCCGGCTGACCCCGAGAAAATTGGGCAGACCCAGGATGACCAGGCCACCCGGCTTGGCCAGCGCCACGTGTTTGCGGATCATAGGGAGCGGATCGGTGAAATGCTCGATCACCCCAAGCGAGTAGACGAGGTCGAATCGGGGCAGGTCGGAAAGGTCCCCTTCGAGGACGTCGCGGCAGTAGACGCTCACGGGGATATGGAGAAGCTGGAAGTTCTCCTCGAGCTTGCGGCAGCCGACTGCCGAGCTGTCGATCGCGCTCGTTTCGTGGCTGAAGGTGCGGGCGATGTACGCCAGGTAGCCGCCTGGAGCGCCACCGATCTCGACGGCTCGCAGGTCGCGTCCCTCCGGGACGAACCGTTTGAACACGCGGAGGATCTCGCGCTGGTACGGGCTCGACCGCGTGTCGGTGACCTCGACGGGCAACCTCAACTGTCGCCAGTACGCATCCCAGAATGCTTCGTCGGTGAGCGCGCTGGCCTCGTCCGGCCGGCTCACCGCGTCTCCTCGGCGATGTAGTTCATCACCGCCAGCGCCGGGGCTCGGTTCATAAGGTCCACCCCCTGCAGCAGCCAGCCGATGAAGCCGGCTCCGCCGGCGAGCGACTGGGGTGGGATCATCCTGCGCGGCGCTCGCACCACGCGGATGGGCGTGCTCTCCTTCAGCCCGGCAAGGCTGCGGGCCTTGCGCACCGCAGCGTCCAGCCCTCCAAGCTCGTCCACGAGGTTCCTCTCGTGGGCCTGCCTGCCCGTCCAGACCCTGCCGCCCGCGATCGGCTCCAGCTGTTCGCGGGTCATCCCCCGGGCACGCCCGACGACGTCGAGGAACAGCTCGTAGATTCTGTCGATCTCACCCTTGACGATCTGGCGCTCTTCCCGCGTATAGGTCCCGTCATCGCTGCCGATCGTCACGTGCTTGCCGAATGCGATCGTCTCGCGGTGGACGTGAAGCTTCGCCCACAACCCTCCTGTGACCACCTTCCCGCTGAGCACTCCGATCGAGCCCGTGAGCGTGCTCGGCCGAGCCACGATCCAGCGACCTGGCGTCGCCACCCAGTACCCGCCGGAGCCGGCGATCGGCCCCATCGCCACCACGAGCGGCTTGCGGGCGTTGATCTGGTCCAGAGCCTGGCGCATGGCCTCGGACGCGGTGGCGGAACCGCCTCGCGAGTTGACGTAGAGGACCGCCGCGGCGGCGCGCTTGTCAGCGGCGACCAGCCGCGCCAGCTGGACGACTGTCAGGTCGCCGGCGCGCTCGTCGCCCAGAAGGGGGATGTCGATGGGCGGCTTGACCGGAAGGCGTCCCGACCGGCCGTCGATTATCGTGCCGTCGATCCGGAGCACTGCGACGTAGCTGCCACGAGGCGCCTTCGGGGGCGGTGTCCTGAGCTTCCTGCGCGCCTGGTCCCACGTCCCCAGGGCAACGCTCGAGCCGTTGCCCACGTGAGAGGGGAGATCCTCCTCCGCCAGGATGGCGTCCACCACGTGTCGTTCGAGTGCCGCGGAGTCGGAATACGGCGAGGTGTCGACCAGGGCCGTCGCCGCATCCTCGTCGAGATGGCGGCTCTCGGCGATGGCGGCGAGGAGCTCCTTGTGGTGCGAGTCGAGCAGCCACGTGATCTGCTCGCGCAGCTCGTTTGACATCTTCGACTTGGTCAGGGTGTCCGCCGCGGACTTGTAGGGCGAGACCTGCACGAAGTCGGCTTCGACCCCGAACTTCGCGAGTCCGTCAGCCAGGAACATTCCTGTCGCCGAGAAGCCGAGGGGCTGCACCGAGCCCGTCGGCATCAGCAGGATCTCGTCGCACGCACACGCCAGGTAATAGCTCGCGTTCGTGTAGAAGGGCGCCCACGCCACCACGCGCTTGCCTGCTGCGCGGAGATTGGTGACGATCTCGCGCAGGTCCTGCAGGGTGGCCATCGACATGGCCACCGGGCGCAGGTGGAGGACCACGCCCTTGGTGCGCGGCTCGCGCGCGATGAGGTCGAACCGCTCGCCAAGCTCATGGATGCTGAGGCTTGGCCTGGAGAAGAAGCGCTGCCAGCGCGGGGGTGGGGGATCGGGGAGCGCGGGCAGGTCGGTCTCGAGCAAGAAGAGGACGTAATCGGGCGGCCTCCCGATCGCGCGGCGAAGAGTCGCGATGAGCCATGCGAGGTAGCGGAACGGGTAGAGAAGCACCTCCGATGCAGTTTACCCGGGGACCTCGGCCCTTCCGGCGGGCTGGCAATTGTCCTCCCCACTTGCTGGGGAGGTCCCCGGCGCAGCCGGGGGGAGGGGGCGCCTGAACCGGGTCGGCTGGGGCGGCAGTCGACCTTAATCGCACGGCCCCTCCGCCGGGCTTCGCCCGCCACCTC
>JBGOTG010000137.1:0-6861 GCA_041476405.1 Candidatus Dormibacteraceae bacterium
CCGACCAGGCCTGCAGCTGTCGCTGTGTAGCCCAACGTGCCCTGCAGGAACAGCGCGGAGTTATAGCCCACTGCGTACAGGGCTCCGTAAATGAGCAAGGTCGAGATGTTGATGGTCGAGAACGCGCGAGACTTGAACAGGCTCAACGGGATCAGCGGATTGCGCCTTCGGGCCATCAGGAACGGCAAGCCGGCGGTGGCGATCGCGCCCGCCGCGAGCACGATGTAGGCGACGGGATCGCTCCACTCGCGCTGCTGCCCGTAGACGGTCCCGAACGCCAGGCCGCCGACCGCGATGCCGACCACTATCGCGCCCAGCCAGTCGAAACCGGCAGGCGGCGCGTCGGCCCGACTCTCCGGCACGTGGCGCCAGGTGGCGTACAGCGCGATCGCGATGATCGGGATGTTGATGAGGAACGCGGCGCGCCAGGAGACCGTGTCCACGAGGACTCCCCCGAGCGCCGGGCCGAGCAGGGTCGTGCCCGAGGCCGCGCCCGACCAGATGCCGAACGCCCGTCCGCGGAGCGGCCCGTCGAACCCGGCCGTGATGAGCGCCAGCGAACCGGGCACCAGGAAAGCCCCGGCTGCGCCCTGCAACACGCGCAGCACGACGAGCGTCTCGAGGTTCGGCGCGAGGCCGCAGAGAGCCGACATGATGCCGAAGCCGGCCAGCCCGAGCATGAACATCCGCCGCCTCCCGTACGCGTCGGTCAGCGCGCCGGCGAGGATCAGGAGGGTGCTGAGCGACAGCAGGTAGCCCGTGTAGACGTACGTCTGCCCCTCGAGCACGCCGACCAGCGAATGCGGAAGGTCGCGCCCGATCCTCGGCAGGGCGACGTTGACGATGGTCGAATCGAGGAACACGGTGGCCGAAGCCAGCACCGTCGCGACCAGCGTCCACCGCTGCGCGCGGTTCATTTCGTGCGCGCGGAGCGCTGCTGAGGGTGGGTCCAAGTGATTGCTGTAAGTTAACGCTGTGTTGAAGGGCGAGGCGCTGGCGGACTTCGACAAGGCGCGCGCCGAGTGGGAGTCGGCGCTCGCACAGGTCCCGGACGAAGCGCTCGCGTATCTGAAGCCTGGCGACGACTACGCGCTCGGCGGGCTCCAGGTGCACGTCAACTGGGTCCTGGTCCACTACAACCGCGTGCTCGATGGCTTGATCGCCGGGGGCTCCACCCCGCTGCCTCCGCTGGATCCGCCGGGGGAGACCGAGGACGTCAACCAGAGGGCCAAGGCGGGGCTGACCGGCGACGGGCGGCGCGAGGCGCTCGACGAGATGGCGGCGTTGCACCGGGCAGTCATGAAAGGCGCGCGTGGCTTGTCCGAGGAGAGCTGGTCGCGCAAGGCGCCTGTCCTGTACGGCGCGGCCCAGGACCCATATCCGACCAGCCCCGAGGACGTGATCGGGTGGCTCAGCGACCACTACCGCGAGCACGTGCAGCAGTGCCCCGAGCTGGTCGCGTCCTGGCGAGGCGCTTAGGGCAGGCGGCTGACCCAGGCGGGCGTCGCGTACTTCGCGGCCACCAGCTCCTCGGCGGCTTGCAACTCATCCGCTGAAAGCTCGCTCGTGACGGCGCCGAAGGCGTTGAGGAAGAATCTCTCGAGGTGATTGGTCGTCTCGACGCAGGTCAGCGTCGTGAACCAGTCGAGTGGCGAGACCGCCTTGTCGGCGCTCCGCACGCCGCGCTCTGACACGCGCTCGCGGCCCAAGCGGATCAGTCGCGGCAACAGTTCGACATCCATCGAGTGGGCGATGGTCGTGTGGTGAAGGACGAAGCCTCTGCGCCGAGCCTGCGCCGCTCCGGCGATCTTTCCTCGCGGGGAAATGATGTCGTTGATCTCGCGGTAGCTCGCCGGCACCCCCAGCGCATTGAAGGCGCGCACTGCCCACGCGTCGAGCGCCGCATAGGACTGGCGAAAGCTCATCCCCTCGACCGCGCTTTCAGGCAGGTACAGCGAGTAGGTGATGGTGCGTCCCGGCTGGCAGAGCATGGTCCCGCCGCCGCTCATCCTCCGAGTGACGGTGAACCCAAGACCGAGGGCGGCCGCGGAATCCACCTCGTTCAAGACCGATTGGTGGGAGCCGATCACCAGCGCCGGCTCGATCCACTGCCAGAACCTGACCGCGGGACGGCGCGCGCCGCTCATCAACTGTCCGAGCAGCACCTCGTCCAGCGCCATGTGCATGTGCGCGGGGTGCGGCGAGGCCGGGATCAGGTCCCAGGTCAACGCCTCGAGTCGGTCGGTGGTCACTGCTCTGCCAGTATTCCCGAAGTGATTTGCGACGGGGGCGCGGCGTCCGGAGCCGATGAGACGGTGTCGTGACCCCGCCGCAGATCACTTCCATGCATCGGCGAACTCTGTGGACGCTCTATGTGGGCAACCTGCTCACGTCGATCGGGTTGTGGTTCTTCCTGCCGCTGCTGCCAATCTTCATCGGCCGCAGGGGCGGGTCGGCCGCGTTGATCGGCGCGGTGTTCGCCGCCGGCCTGCTGTCCAGCGCTGTCATCCGCTACCCGGCGGGCTGGGCGGCCGACCGGATCGGCACACGGCCTGTGATGGTGGCGGCCATGGCGGCATATGCGCTGCTCTATCTCGCGTATCTGCTTCCGCTGCCGCTCGAGGGTTTCGTCGCGGTGCGTTTCCTTCACGGCGCGGCGGCCGGCGCTTACTGGCCGGCGGCCAACGGCCTCATCGCGGAGGTCACGCCGCCGAACCAGCGCGGACGCGCATTCGGGACCATGCAGTCCACGAACATGGCGGGCATCCTGCTCGGACCTGGCCTCGGGGGATTCGTCGCTCTGTTCAACCTCAACGCCGTATTCGTCATCTCGGCTGTCGCGTGCGGGCTGGCGACGATCGCGGTGGCGATGCTTCCAAACGTGCGGGTCGAGGCGCCGCTCGAAGCGCCGGTCGGGGCCATGGTGATCGCGCGGAGGCTCGCGCCGCTTCTCCTGCTGGGCGCCGGCACGTTTTACATGATCGGGACGCTCGACACCATCTGGTCGCTCTACATGACCTATCGGGGGGCGAGCACGTTCCTGGTCGGGGTCTCGTTCATGGCGTTTGCGCTTCCGGCAACGCTGCTCAGCGCCAAGGCCGGCGCGCTCGGCGACCGGTTCGGATCGCGAAGGCTCATCCTCGTCGCCCTGGTCAGCACGGCATTTTTCGCCGCCCTCTATCCATTCGTGACGTCTGTCGCGTGGCTGATCGGGCTGGGGTTGATCGAGGGCACCTTCACCGTTTCAGGCATGCCGAGCCTCAACGCCGAGGTGAGCCGGCTGGCCGAGCCAGGGCAACAGGCCCGCACGCAGGGCGTCTTTCAGACCGGGCAGTTCGCGATCTCGATAGTGGGCTCACTCGCCGGCGGAGTTCTGTTCACGGTGAGTCACACGCTGGCGTTCCTCGCGATCACCTTGGTCTGCCTGATCGGCATCGGGACCGCGCTGCTGCCTGCGAAGGCACGGCTCCGGGGCGTCAGTAGCGCACGCTCTCCAGGCGCGGCCAGCCATACGACACCTCCTCCAGGGTCGCCGAACCGATAGTGATGGGCTGGGCGCGCACGTAGACTCCGCCGAGCCGCTCGTAGAAACGGCGGGCGGGCTGGTTGTCGCGCAACACCCAGATGATCATGTCCTCGAGGCCCATCTCGCGCAGCCCGGCGACGACCGCGCGCACGAGCTCGCGTCCGTGGCCGCGCCCTTGAAATCCGTCGGCGATGTAAATGGCGTACAGCTCGCCCTTGTAACTCGTCTCGCCCGCCCGCTCTCGCCCGCCTGAGGCGAACCCGACGACCGTCCCGTCCTCCTCGACGACGTAAGCCAGGTTCGATCGGTCGCTTATGAAGCGCCTCCAGCGGTCGGCATAACCCCCTTCGTCGAGAGCGGCCAGGAAATCGGCAGGCAGCACGGTCGCGTACGTCGAGCGCCAGCTGGCGACATGGACGCGCGCGATAACCGGTGCGTCATGGACGACGGCGGCTCGAACCACGGCCACAATCTATCGCCGGGCGCCCGTGTCGCGGCTAAGCTGACAGGCGGGCGGCGATGGAATCTGAAGACGAGCTCGCGTCGCTTTCGACCAACGCGCGCGTCCCGCGCGGGCTGACTCTCATCGCGTTGTCGATCCTCACGATCACTGTGGCCGGCATTGCATACCTGCATCCGGGCGTTGGTTTCAGCGCGGCCTCGAATGTGGCATCGTCACCCGGCGACAGGCTGCCCGCGTCGCGCCTGCTTGTGGCAGTCGACTTTGTGACGCCGAGCAATGGTTGGGTGGTGGTGGAGTCCCAGCCGCACATGTTCGCCCTGCTCCACACCTCCGACGCGGGGGACAGCTGGACCCGCCAGCTTGCCGGCCAGGAGGGATCGAACGGCGAGTACATGCGATTTTTCGACACGGACCATGGAGTCCTGGTCGTCCTCGGAATGCCGGCGCTGCTGCAGCAGACCGAAGACGGGGGCAAGACCTGGACCCGGCGTGAGCTGACCCGTTACGGGAGGTACGTCTGGTCGGCCGACTTCGTCGACGCCGAGCGCGGATGGCTTCTCGCGCAGGACGACAAGGTCGGCGAGCAGCTGCTTCGAACCGACGACGGCGGCCAGACGTGGACGGGGTTGGGCAGCCCTGTCACGTCCACCGATTGGGCATACCGCGTGGCGTTCGCCAACCGAACGATCGGCTGGCTCTACAGTCGTTCCGCCGGACCTTACGCATACAAGAGCGTCGATGCCGGTACGACGTGGCGCCGGGTCCCGCTGCCGGCGCCGGCCGCCGGGTGGCCGGTCGCCGGGGCCGCTTCGTTGGGGACTGAGCAGTTCTTCGTCGCCAGCCACCCCACCGATGGCGCGGGCGTGATCGCGACGGTGATCGGCGTGGCGCCTCCCGGCGGCCGTTCACCGCATGGCGGCGTGGTGCTCGATTACCCACCGCTGACCGTTCAGAGCTACGACAGCGGCGGCTCCGTGACCTACGTCTACGCCGACGTGAGCCCGTACAGGTACTCCTCGATCGAATACGTCAACCCAGGCGCGCTCGTCAACCAGGAGCCCAACGACCAGTTCCAGCTGAGCTCGGTGGACGGAGGCCTTTCCTGGACGCCGATCCTGACGCCGTCCACCTACGGTTCCGTCGGCTACGTTGACGATTCCAACTGGTGGTGGATCGGTTCGGGCGCGCGGTCGACGAGCTCGGACGCGGGCAAGACCTGGTCCAGGGTTCGGACCATCGGCGTGCCTGAGCCGATGCCGGGCTCGCTGCAATTCATCGACGCGGCGCACGCCTGGTTCGGGGCGATGGCCGGGCCGCGGCCGCTGGTGGAAGCCACCGACGACGGCGGCGTCCACTGGCGAATGGTCCTGCTGCCCGCGCTCACGCCGGCGTAGAGGCCTGCGCCCGGCGCGGCTCAGGCCTTCACGTACGCGAGCACTGCGCGCGCCTCAGCCACCACCTCACCGGTCTCCTGCTCGACGCTCGCCGAACAGAACGCGAGCCTCCGCGAGCGGTGGCGAACCGAAGCGCGCGCGATGAGCCGGCCAGGCAGGCACGGCCTGTAGTAGTCGACGTTCAGATTCGCCGTGGTGGTCGTCTCCCCCTCTTCGGCCAGCGTGAAGGCCACCGAGGCGAGCGCCTCGTCCGCCAGTGTCGCGATCGCACCGCCGTGGACGATCAGGCCGCGTCCGGTCGGAAACCCGTGCGCCTCGGCAGTCAGGTGTCCCTCGAGCACCAGTTTGCCCGCCTCCACCTTGACGAGCCGGGTCCCGATGTTCCCCACCATGCCGATCGTCGCCCACTCCCTGTACACCTCGATCAGTTGCTTCACGCCGTACGGTTCAGGCTCGGGCATCAGCGGAAGGGTAATCTCTGCGCCGTGATCGCACGTGGCATTCCGGGCCTGTCACGCAAACGCGTTGGACCCCGCATCGCACTTTCGCCTTCATCGTGGGGAGTGAGCGACGTGCCCGGCTGGGGCCACCAGCTCGGGCCCGATCGTGTGCTGTCCGAGGCTGCGGCGGTCGGGGAGGGCGCGATCGAGGCCGGCCCGCCAGGCTTTCTGCCAGACCGCAGCGACCAGGCCAAACCGATTCTCAAGCAGTATCGCCTGCGTGTCGTGGCCGGCCCGGCGAGCGCCGTCCTGCATCACCAGGACACCGGGGGCCCCGAGCTCGCCCACATCGACGGACAGGCCAGCTGGCTCGGGGCGTTGGGGGCGGAGACGCTGGTGCTGTCGGCGGTGCCGCCCAGGGGCGCCGCCGCCGCCCACGGCATCGTCCTGTCGAGCACGGGCTGGGCACATCTGCTGCACCTGGTGGGCTCCGTGCAGCACGTCTGCACGAGACACAAGCTGCGCCTTGCCGTCCAGCCCCGCTTCGGCAGCATGATCCAGGGACCGGGCGACATCGAGCGGCTCCTCGTCGGGACGGAGGCGGGCCTCTGCGTCGACATCGGCCACTTGGTTCTGGTGGGCGCCGATCCTGTCGAGGTGCTGGAGCTGGCCGCGGGACGCATCCAGCACGTCCATCTGAACGACATCGATGGAGGCCTTGCGCTTCAGGTGCGTCAGTTCGGCCTCGACTACGCGGAGGCGGTCTCCCAAAACCTGTTCAAGCCGCTGGGCTCCGGCGACGCCGACGTGGATCGGGTGGTGGAGACGCTGCGCAAGACCGGCTACCGCGGCTGGTACACGCTCGACCAGGACACCAGGCTGCCGTCGGCCGAGGACCGCCCTCTGGGGGCGATCAGCCGGTCACTCCAGCACCTGCGCGACCTCCTGGGTTGATTCCACCGACTAGTGGACTGTAACGGCCAGAGCTGGAGCAGGCCGCAGGCTCGAAGACCGGCGTTCCAGACGGGCGGTGCCAAG
>JBGOTG010000138.1:0-6855 GCA_041476405.1 Candidatus Dormibacteraceae bacterium
CCTGTTGCGCCTCATCGCTTTGAGGAGCTGCACACCGAGCTCGGTCAGCCCGCCGGGTGCGCCGGTGCCACCGCTGTAACGCGTGGCGCCCCAAGCCGGTCCGATTATCCGGACCCCCATGTCGCTCCAGGCTCCGACCTGCGAGGGTGTCTCCACCGGGTCGGCGCCTTCCATGAGCATCACGGCCGCCACCTGGCCTCTCCTCCAGGCCCGCACGTAGGCGTCAAGCTCTCGCTTCGTCCGGATCAGCGCAAGGCCGCAGCTCCGGTAGTAGTTGACCTGGGCGACGGCAATGATGTGCGCTTCGTGCCCGTTCTCGTAGACGAAGCGGGTCCGCATGGCCCGCCCGGCGCGTGCCGGCGCCTCGTACAGGGTCGCAAACACCAGGCCGATCCCCGCCGCGGCCAGCGACGACCGGCTCACCAGATAGCCGGGCGCCGGCGCGGAGAGGAAGCCGCGACCGGCCGAGATCGCGTTCCACGCTATGTCGAGGTGCGCGTCGACGATCACCGCAGCGCTCGCAATCCGGCCACCCGGCCGGGGCGCTTCTCACCCATGTTCCGATCGAGAATAACCTCGGCCAGGGCTCAGATCCAACCCGTTTCCCAAATTGGCGTCAGGCGCGCTAAAATCGCCCCCGCAACGCTAGAGGGGGTAGACCGGTCATCCGTCCGGGCCTCTGAGCGACATTTCTTAGGGGGGGCCAGACGGTGAGTTTCTCGGACAGGACGTTGCAGTGCCGTGACTGCGGTCGCGAATTCCTCTTTACGGCGGGGGAGCAGGAGTTCTACCAGTCCCGCGGTCTTCAGAACGAGCCACGGCGCTGTCCCGAATGCCGGGCGGCACGGCGCACCTCGGAGGGCAACGGCCGGACGCGCGCGATGCACGACGTGATCTGCTCCAACTGCGGGAAGCAGACGCAGGTGCCCTTCGTGCCGACCGGAGCCCGCCCGGTGTACTGCCTGGACTGCTTCCAGACGGCGGGCCGCCGCTAGGCCGCTTGTCCTCCCCACTTGCTGGGGAGGTGGCGCGGAGCGCCGGAGGGGGCGCCGGAGCTCCGGTTAGGCGATCGCGATGGGACGCACGGGTGAGCCCGTGGCGCCGCGCATCTTGAGCGGCAGGCAGACGAAGCCGAACTCGTAGATCCTGGCTGCGGCCAGCTCCTCGAGGTTGAGGTTTTCGATGATCGGAATCCCGGCCCGGACCAGGAGCAGGACGTGGCCCGGCAGAGTTACGCCGATTTCGGGATCCTTGGGCCCGATGACGTCCCACGCCACGTTGTCAGACCCGACCGCCTTGACCTTGCGCTCCGCCAACCACCGCGAGCCCGCCCCGCTGACGCCCGCCGCCCGCAGGTAGTCCTCCGGCTGAGCCCACAGTGCCCCATACCCGGTACGCACGAGGACGACGTCCCCCTCGCCGACCTCGACCCCTGCGCGCGCAGCCGCGTCCTCCAGCTCCTGCCGCGTGATCGCGTGCTCGGGCGGGAGGCGGTTTGCGCCGGCCACGTCGAGCAGCACTCCCCTGCCCACGAGCGGGGCCATGGTCTCGATGCCGAGCACGCGAAAGCCTGCCGACGTCTGCACGCCGGAGTCCACGTGTACTCCACCGTGCAGCATGAGGTTCTCGGCCTGATGCGCGAGGGCGTCGATGTGCGTCCCCGAGTGTTCCGGCATGACCACGATGCCCGACGCCCCGGTGCGCGCCTCGGGCGCCCCGCGGGCGTGGTGGCGGTGCAGGAAGTAGTTGAAGCCTGGCGCATGGGCCGGATGACTGGGCGCTCCGGCGTAGCGGAGCTGTTCGAGGTCGAAGACGCGGGCCGAGCCCAACGTGGCGGCAATGCCGGGGCTCACCTACTCGCGATAGCGGTAGACGATGCGTCCCCGCGAGAGGTCGTACGGTGACAGCTCCACGCGGATGCGGTCACCCGGCGTGATGCGGATGAAGTAGCGCCGCATCCTCCCCGCCGCATACGCGATGAGCTTGTGCCCGTTCTCGAGCTCGACCTCGAACATCGCATTCGGCAGCGCCTGGGCGACCACGGCGTCCATCACGACCGCCGCCTCTTTCTGGTCGCCGTCGTCCCGATCCGCCTTGCGCACCTTCGGCGTTCGCGGACCTCGTCGCGGACCTTTCGATTTCCCCAAGACGCGTGAAGTCTACTTGGACAGCCGGGCTTGGATGGCTGCGGCCGCCTCTGCAGACAGGCGATCGACTGTGACCAGCCGGCGAAGGGTCTCCAACCACCTGGCGTCCTCGTCCACCGCTTCGCCGATCAACGCACTGCCGCCCGCAAGGTCGCCGGACATCGCCATCGCCAGGCCCGCCCAGAACCGGAGCTCGACAATCTGCGGCGCCAGCTCGAACGCCTCCCTGCGCTTGGCGGCCGCCCCGGCTGCGTCCCCGGCCTCATCGAGGTGGTCCGCCTCGAGGTCCGCGGCGTAGGCACGCCTGATGGGCAGCAGCCGTCGAAGCTCGACCAGCGGCTCGGCGGCATCCTCGACACGCAGGTCGATCAGGCGGTCTACCCACGGCCGGCCCGTGGTCGTGCGGGAGACCACCAGCATCGCCGACGATTGCCTCCCGCGGATGTCGCCACCCTCGGCCTCGGCCGCCTCGAGCGCGGCCATCATGCGCTCGGCCAGAGGCGCATCGGTCGACTCGTACGCGGTGGCCATCGCGCCCCACACCGTGTCCCTCTCCATCAGGTTGGCCTGGCAGCTGAAGCCGTCCCCGAGCACGTGGCCGGCGGCCGGGATGCACTTGCCGCCGGTGTGTGCGGCGACGTTGCCCGCCGAGTCCACAATCGCGCACTGGCGCAGCTCGGCCCCTGGATCGCCGGCCGTCAGCGCCCTGAGCGCCTGCTCGGCGGTGTAGCCGGCCTGCAGGAGCTCCAGGCCCAACGGTCCGTAGCTGATGTTGACCTGCGACTGCGTCGCCACCGCTCCGACCCCGGCCAGGGCCCACGGCACGACGGGGCCGACCTGGAAGTAGTGCGACTGCACGGCGACGCCGAATTCGCCTGTCTTCTTGTCGCGAGCGACTATCGAATAGGTCACGGCGCGCATGATGGTAGCGCGGACATGGCTTACTACCGCCGGCCCGGCTGGTTCACCGCCAGGATCTTCAATCCCGCCGTCGCCGCAATGACGCGCGCCGGGATCAGCATCTGGGGTTCGCGGATCCTTCGCGTCCGAGGCCGCAAGTCAGGCGAGTGGAGGAGCTCGCCGGTGAACCTCCTCGCATACGAAGGCAAGCAGTACCTCGTCGCTCCCCGTGGCCTGACGCAATGGGTGCGCAACCTACGCGTGACAGGGACGGGCGAGCTCCGGCTCGGAAGCAAGGCCCAGCCGTTCCAGGCATTCGAGATCGGCGACGACGAGAAGGTCCCGATCCTGAGGGCCTACCTGAAACGCTGGAAGGCCGAGGTCGGGGTCTTCTTCAGCGGCGTCGCGGCCGACTCGCCCGAGGAGGAGGTGCGGCGGATCGCACCCGACCACCCGGTTTTTCGGGTGGTGACGGCGCCGCCTTCGAAGTAGTCGGCGGAGCCTCGACGGCCGCCGATAGCGCGCGCGGCTTGGGAGGCGCCACGGTTGGAGCCGTCGGGACCGCCGCGAGCGGTTCAGGTGCACCGCTGTCCTCGTATGGCAGCTCTCGCGGCCTCAAAGCCCGCCAGCGCTCGATCCAGGTGCCCTGGATGTCGGGCTGCGAAGGCTCGAGGGCGAGGGCCCTCACCGCCTTCTCAACCCTGGCTGTGAACTCGCGCGAGCCCTCCTTCGACTCGGGCGACATCGGCTTGCCGATCCGGACACGCACAGGCCCTGGCAGCGGCAGCTGCTGGCCCTTCGGCATGATCTGGTACGCGCCGCGGATGTGCATCGGCACTACAGGGGTGCCTGTCTCGTTGGCGAGATGGCCGACGCCGGCCTTGAACTCCTGGATGCGTCCGTCGGGCGAGCGGCTCCCCTCCGGGAACAAGACTAGGTTCCAGCCCGACTTGAGGAGCTGGCTGGAGCTGTGGAGCTGGGCCTGGGCGCCGCCGGTCCTCGAGAACGGGAAGGTGTTGAGGAACAGGCTGACGATGTTGCCGAGCAGCGGCCTCTTGAACCAGTAGTCGGCAGCCGCAGCCACGACAGTGCGATCGCGTGCGCGGTCGCCGAGGGCGTGAAGGATGAGCGACGTGTCGGCGTGGCTCGAGTGGTTGGCGGCGAATATGACCGGACGCTCGAGCTCGCGTACCCATTCGCGGCCCTCGACCTTGGGGTGGGCCATCGCTTCTGTGAACGGCAGCAGCAGTCCGTGCTGGATGAGAAAGCGGATCGTCCGGACCGGCTCCTGCCGTGCCCAGCCCAGGTCGCTGGCTCGCGCCGGTACCACAGCTCCCTGCTCGGGCCAGCTGCGTGGCCGAGGAGTGTCCCAGTGCCAGCCTCTGCGCACGCGACGCACGTCCCGCACCACGCCGCCCACCGTGTCAGCGAGGCGAGTCAGTCCGCCTTCGCCGGAATACCAGGTCATCAGTTAAGTACCTGCATCGCACGGGCGGCCGGATTCATCCCGGCCGCGACTTTGTCTCGTCAAGACGCCTCCCAAGCGCTGCCAGGCGCCAATCAATTCAATCAATCTCAACCTTCTCGGAAAGAGAGCAGCGGCGCGCAGCGACGCGATGAGAGGGAACCGCCCGGGTTCCCTCTCATTCTTCATTCGACGTCGGCCAGAAGGATCGGGGGCATTCGCATGTGCGTCACGCTCGGGTAGCGGCCAACCGTCTGCTCTGCCATCTCGAACGCGTCCTCGAGCGTAGTGGCGCACTTGAACCCGAGTCGGTGAACCACCTCGCGGTCGCCTCCGACGATGATGATGTCGCCGGCGTGATCCATCGCGTGCGCGGCCCAGTACCACGCGTAGAACGGGTGAGCCCCGTGGTAGGCGTGTGACTTGCGGTAGAGCTGCCTGAACCACGGATCTTCGGCAAACCGCGTCTCGTACTTCGTCTCGATCTCCTGCGGGTCGGTCGTGTCCGCCAGCACCTCGTCATAGAAGTCGATATAGCTCGGGTGCTGGACCGCGTCGAACTCATACCTGCACGGGTGCGTGAGGATCACGACGCCGCCCTTTCTCAGGACAGGCTTGTTCCGATAGAAGTTGAAGAGGTAGCCGAGACCCATGCACACGACCAGAACAGGGTTCATCGGCGCGTTCACGTTGTAAGGACCCAGATACGGCACGCCCATGGTGACGATGTCCGTCTGGCCCTCGACCCGAACGCTGATCTGGTTGCGAACCGCCTCCAGCGTCTTGTCGTGCACCGCGTCGACCTGGCCGGCGTGCACACCGGTCAGCCCGTAAGGCGCGCGCATCGCGTGGAAGACGTTGCGCTTGAACGCCGGCGGCGCCAGGTCGGTGAACTGCTTCATGCCGAGGAACATCGCCTGGTCCTGGGCAGTCCAATCCGTCTCGCGTTTCTGCATGAAGTTCGCGATGGCGGGAAATGCGTGGTTGTTGACGGTGGTCTCGATGTGAAAAACGCGGACTGTGTCCTCGATCAGCTGGCCCTGCCGGATGCACGAGTGGTGCAGCGCGGAATCCGGAGGGTTCATGTAGGAGAGCGAACCCATGAGCGTCTTCACGTTGTGATGGACGCGGATCCCCCGATAGGTGGCGAGCCCGGTGGACATCGACTTGTGGCCGCCGTCCATCGGCACCAGCGTCAGGTTGACGTAGACGACGAGGTCTGACTCAGCCGCGCGCTTGTGCAGGGTGACGTCCTCGCCCGCGGACGTCTTGCCGATGTACACGTTGGCCTCGGGATCCTCGCCGTCGTGCTGGTAGAGCCGATCCGGCCAGAAGGTGCTGAAGATCCGATCGCCGACGATGTGCCTTATCTCGTCGGCGGTCATCCGCCGGTGCAGGCCGAGCGCCGCGATGAGGTGGATGTCCTCCACGCCCGCCTCGGCCGCCATGTCGATCACCTCTTCCATCACCAGCTGGCGCACATCGGGCGCGGACATGGGCGGCAGCGGCAGCGAGAGGTCGTCGAAGGCGACTGTCAGCTTCATCCCGCGCCGCAGGAGCGTCTTGAGCGGGTCGTCCTCCAGCGGCTTCGCGAGCGCGCGCTTGATGGCGCGCTCCGGGTGGGCGATCGGCTCGAGGGGGTCGGGCGGATAGACGATGCGGGCGCCGAGCGGGAGCTTTTCCAGCCGGACCCCTTCGCCAAAGTGAAAGAGGACGGGCGGGGTGTTGCGATCGACCTCGATTACAGCGCCCGGACGACCCACCTAGGAATGGACCCCGGGCCTGTCGTCGGATCTTTGGCCCCCATGCGGCCCGATCCGGGCGTCACCTTCTGCGCTACTCGCTCGGGCATCTAACGATGCGCTCGCTCCGTTGCTCGGCGGTTCCTTCGGCTCGGACCACCTGGGAACCAAATCTCTCGACGCCATCCCGGAGCCCATTCCTACCTCAATCCTCGCAGATCGAATGCGACCTTCACGGCGCCGAGGCGCCCCGCGCTCATCGCGTACGCGATCGCATCGCGGTACTCGCCCAGGCCGAACAGCGGGCCCGTGAGCGCCTCCAGGTGCAGCTCAGGCGCCGCCTCCAGCGCGAGCTCGAACGTTCGCTTGCCTTTCCTCTTCGACTCCGCGCCATAGGCGTAAGCCCCCATGACGGTCAGCTCGCGCTGCCAGATCGGCGCCCAGTCCACCTTCTCCTCCCCGGGCATGCCGACCGCGACGACCGTGCCGCCCTCGCGCGTGTATCGGACCGCGTCGTTGAGGGTGTCCGCGCGTCCGACGCACTCGAATGTCACGTCGGCCCCACCTAGCAGCAACGAGCGGTTCATGCCGTCGAGCCGCC
>JBGOTG010000139.1:0-6848 GCA_041476405.1 Candidatus Dormibacteraceae bacterium
GAGGCGCCGACGTGCGCAACATCCTCGATTTCCGCAAGGACTATCCGGACGCGCACGTCGTTCGCCTGGAGCAGAACTATAGGTCGAGCCAGGCCATCCTCGACGCCGCCTACAGCGTCATCCGCAGCAACCCCGAAAGGGCCGAGAAGAAGCTGTGGACAGAGCGCGCGGGCGGCGAGAAGGTGTGCGCCACGCAGGCCTACAACGAGGTGGAGGAGGCGGAGTTCGTGGCCGACGAGATCGAGCGTCTCCGCCACACCGAGAACCGCGGCTACTCCGATTTCGCGGTCCTGTACCGCACGAACGCCCAATCACGCTCGTTCGAGGACGTGCTCGCGCGCCGCCGGATTCCCTACCGGCTCGTCGGCGGGGTTCGCTTCTGGGAGCGGCGTGAGGTCAAGGACGTGGTCGCCTACCTTCGCTTCTGCTTCAACCCGCGAGACGCTCTGAGCTTCTCGCGCATCGTGTCGGTCCCACCGCGGAAGATCGGCAACGTCACAGTCGATGCCCTGGGCGCTTATGCACGTGAAATCGAGGCCGACCTTCTCACGGTGCTTGCGGACCCTTCCCACGTCCCCAGCCTCCCGCGTGCCGCGATCGTCCCGCTGCAGAAGTTCAGGATCCAGCTCGAGTCGCTGCGGTCGGTCATGGGGGTGCTGCGGCCGAGTGAGCTCGTCGACCACGTGATCGAGGTCATGGACCTCCGCCAGCACTACCTTGACGGGACCCCACAGGGCGAGGCGCGCCTGGAGAACCTCAACGAGCTGCGTGGCCTCGCGGAGAGCTTCGACGACCGCGCGCCGGACCAGGGCCTGGAGGATTTCCTGGCCGAGGTCGCGCTCGTTTCGGACGTCGACGCTTACGACGAGAACGGCGAGGGCGTCACCCTCATCACGCTGCACATGGTCAAGGGCCTCGAGTTCCCTGTCGTGTTCATGGTCGGGATGGAGGAGGGCCTGCTGCCGCACCAGCGCGCGCTCGATGAGCGCGAGGAGAACCCGTCGGCGGTTGGCGCCACCACCGAGATGGCGGAGGAGCGCCGCCTCGCTTACGTCGGGATGACTCGCGCGAAGGACCGCCTCTACCTGAGCTGCGCGTTTCGCCGCCACCTCTACGGACGATCGCAGCCGGCCTTTCCGAGCCGCTTCCTGACCGACATCCCGCAATCGATGCTTTCGGCTCCGCGCGGGAGCGCGCCGGTGGCGCCGCCGAGGCAGGGCTACAAGGAGCGGTACCAGGAGCTCCAGGTGAAGGCGGCGCCGGCCGCCCCGCCCGTGCAGCGGTTTGCGCGCGGAGACCGCGTGTCGCATCCCGCGTTCGGCAGTGGCACCGTTGTCAAAAGCACGTTGACGCGCACCGATGAGGAGCTGGTCATCAAGTTCGACAAGGTCGGGCTCAAAATCCTGTCCGGGATGATCGCGCCCCTGACCAAGTGAGCAAGCGCAAGAAGACCGTCGACCCGGCGGCGAGAGCCAACGAGCTTCGCGAGCAGATTCGCAAGCACGAGCACGCCTACTACGTGCTCGACAAGCCCGCGGTCTCCGACGCCGAATTCGACGCTCTGTTCCTGGAGCTGCGACGGCTGGAGGAAGAGCACCCCGAGCTCGTGACATCGGATTCGCCCACCCAGCGCGTCGGCGGCGAGGCATCCGAGCAATTCGCGAAGGTGCGCCACCGCTCGCCGATGCTCAGCCTTCAGAACGCGTTCGACGAGGCGGAGCTCCGCGCCTTCGACCGGCGCGTCAGAGAGGGGGTGGGGGACAAGGTCACGTACTGCGCCGAGCTGAAGATCGACGGGCTCGCCATCAGCCTCACGTACGAGAAGGGGCGCCTCAAACGCGCGGCCACGCGCGGTGACGGAACAGTGGGCGAGGACGTCACCGCGAACATCCGGACGATCAGGAGCGTGCCCCTCACGATCACGCCGGTCGCAGGTCTCCCAGACGTTTTCGAGGTTCGGGGCGAGGTCTACTTTCCGATCGCCGCATTCGAGAAGCTGAACCGCGAGATCGAAGCGCAGGGAAAGCCTCGCTTCGTGAATCCGCGCAATACGGCCGCGGGCAGCGTGAGGCAGATCGATCCCAAGGTGACGGGGAGCCGCGACCTCCAGACGTTCATGTACATGCTCGATCCCGCCGGACCCTGCCGCTCGCAGTGGGAGGTCCTGCGCACTCTCGAGAAGATGGGCTTCCGGGTCAACAAGCACCGCCGGCGGCTGGGCTCGATCGACGAGGTGATCGAGTACCACGCCGAGTGGCAGCGCAAGCGGCACGAGCTCGAGCACGAGATCGACGGCATCGTCGTCAAGGTCGACAAGTTCGACCAGCAGCTGGAGCTCGGCTTCGTCGCGCGCTCGCCGCGATGGGCGATCGCGTTCAAGTACACGCCGGAGCAAGCGGAGACGGTGGTCGAGGAGATCGATTGCTACGTCGGCCGCACCGGGGTGCTCACGCCCGTCGCGCACGTGAAGCCGGTGATCGTCGGCGGCGTGACGATCCGCAACATCACGATGCACAACGAGGCGCAGGTCAACGAGAAGGGCGTCTACGTCGGCGCGCGCGTCGTCATCCACCGGGCGGGCGACGTCATCCCCGAGATCGTCAGCGTGATGGAGCCGAAGGAAGGCTGGCGCATGCCGGCCAGGTGCCCGGTGTGCGGCGGTGAGGTGGTTCGCGAGGAGCCATACATCGCGCACCGCTGCATCAATCCGTTCTGCGCCGCACAGCGTCTCGAGCGGCTGCGGCATTTCGCCAGCCGCGGCGCGCTGAACATCGAGGGTCTGGGCTACGCGACCCTGACCCAGGTCATCGACAAGGGTTGGGTCGAGGATCCCAGCGACCTGTTCCGGTTGTCGAAGGAGCAGGTGATCGAGCTCGAGGGTTTCGCCGACAAGTCGGCCTCGAACCTCATCGAGCGCATTGCGGAAAGCCGCCGGCCACCGTTGGGCCGGCTGCTGTACTCGCTGGGCATCCCGCAGGTCGGCGAAGCGACGGCGGACCTGCTCGCCGCTGAGTTCGGGACGATCGAAGAGGTGCGATCGGCGACCGCGGAGGACCTGGTCCGGACCGAGGGGGTGGGCCCGAGCATGGCCGAGGAGATCGCGAGCTACTTCAACGGCCCTGGTGGCGAGCTGCTAGCCAAGCTCCTGGGCGCCGGCGTGGAGCCCCAGGCGGTGGAAGCGGTCGGCGAAGGGCCGTTCACCGGGAAGACGTTCGTCTTCACCGGCACGATGGAGACGATGAGCCGGCCCGACGCCGAGGCGCTTGTTCGCCGCCTGGGTGGGAAAGCTGCATCGAGCGTCAGCGCCAAGACCGACTACGTGGTGGCCGGCCCGAGCGCGGGATCGAAGCTGGAGCGGGCGCAAAAGCTGAAGGTCGCGATCCTCGACGAAGAGCAGTTCCTCGCACTGGTGCAGAACAAATAGAAAAGGAGCCCCGGCACAGCCGAGGCTCCTCCGCGAAGCAGCTCAGTTGACGACGAACCAGGCGATGACCGCGGTCTTCGTGGCGGGGACCGGTTTGTTGAGAGTGATTTTGAAATTGCTACCAGGGATGTTCGGGACGGCGGACGCGACCCAAACGCCAGTGCTGTTCTGCGCGGTCGCCAGCACGAGGCTCGTCGCCGCCAGTGTCACGCCACTCACCGTCGCCACTTTGGAACCGGCAGGGATGCTAATGGTGCCACTGCGGCTGAACACTGCACGCCCGTTGACACTGATTGCTGCGGTGGATCCATTTGCCTGGAGGCCGACGGCCCCGGATGCGATCACTCCGATGCCCGACCCACCAGTCGCGTTGATGCCTACGCCGCTCGCGCTGGTCGCGTACATTCCCCAACCACTTCCGGCATGCGAGCCCCACACGCCGATGCCGAGGCCGCCGGTACCGTTGTTCTGACCACGGATGGCGGACGAAAAGCCTCCGGGAGAAGTGCTGCTGATGACGCCTACGATTGCCGTTGCGCTCGAGGCGGTGCTCGAGCTGGTGCCCGAAACTGCTGTCTCACCGCTGGCCAGGACGCCGGTCACAGCTCCGAAGGCGTTGACGCCGGTGTTTCCGCTCGTGTTCACACCAGTCCCTGTGCCGCCGCTGGCGGTGATGCCGATGCCGCTCGCGCTGGTGGCGAACATCCCCCAACCGCTGCCATTCTGCGAGCCCCATACTCCGATGCCACCGCCGCCGGTCGAGTCGTTCTGGCCCCGCACGGCGGAGGAGAAGCCTCCAGCCGAGGTGGCAGTGATGATGCCCTTCACAGCGGTCACGCTGCCGGCCGTGCTGGAATTTGTGCCGAGCACTCCGGACCCAGTGCCGCTGGCAGCGCCCAGGACGCCGTTGCCGCCGCCGCTGACGGCGTTGCTGTTGTAACCGACGACACCGTTGCCGGCGCCCTGATCGGTAAAACCATAGACACCGTTGGCCACACCGGCGGTTCCCGCCCAGCCGCCGGCCGCGGCCGGATACAGCGCCCCGCCGCTGCCGTTCAAGCCCGAGGTGTTGCCCAGCAGGACTACACCGGAAAAGTTGCTTGCTCCGTCGAATTTCACCGTCGTCGACCCTTCGGCCAACGTCACGTTGCCTGCGGTCACTGCGTCGCCGTTGGCGGCCGCGGCGGGCAGCACTCCCCGCTCGACGAGGGCCGTGCCGATCGCCGCGGCGGCGGTCGCCTTGAGGGCGGTTCGGATGATTCCACGCCGGCTCATCCCGGGGCGCGGCTCAACGGGATCTTCTGCCGTTTCGGCATGGCCGGTCTGGTGCGGCGCGGCCGGCGCCGGGGTCACACGGCTGCGAAGCTCGGCATTCTCTTCGCTCAGCCGCGCGCAGGTCGCCTGCAGCTCGTCAAGACGCGTAGTGATGTCTTCGAACGACGGTGATACCACAGCCATTGGCCAACCCTCCCAGGTGACGGTGGATGGCCGACCCGGATGACTTTCCGCGACGGCGCGCTCGGTCAGGTGCGCGAATGATAAGACCGCCTAGACTCCCTGAGTGCAAGTCGCGCCCGAACTTGAGCCGCGGGTTACGTCGCCCGTCACCCCGGTCTGGCTCTGGGCGGCGCTGCTGGTTGGCGCCGTGCTCATGGCGGTCTGGGCCTGGTTCATATTCGGGTTCATCTCAGAGCCGTCCGCGGTCGGCCGCATCCTGGCCGTGCTCGTGACCTGGATCGCCCTGTCGATCACCTCGGCGCTGGCCGGAGCGGTGGGCGCCATGGAGCTCCTGAGGCACGGCTCCTCGGGCCGAGCGCTGGCGTGGATCGCGGCAGTCGCGATGACGCTCACGGTCGTGGGCGCCGTCGCCGGCATCCCGGCCCTCATCGGGCTCGTGTCGAGTCGAAAAGCCGACAGACCCTAAGCTACTTCGGTGTCTCTGACTCCCGACCAGGTACGTCACGTGGCGATGCTTGCGCGCATCGGGCTCGAACCAGGCGATGAGGAGTTCTACGGCGAGCAGCTGAGCGGGATCCTCGCCCACATCGATCGGCTGCAGCAGGTCGACACCGATGACATCCCGCCGACCGCCCAAGTGGTCGAGATCGTCAACCAGCTCCGCGAAGACGAGCCACGGCCTGGTCTCAGCCAGGCCGACGCGCTCTCAAACGCGCCTGCAGCGAATGACGGCTTCTTCCGCGTCCCCTCCATACAGGAAGAGACCTGATGGACACGACGAGGCTGACCATCACCGAGCTCCAGGGGCTATTGCGCTCGCGCGAGCTCTCGACGAGCGACCTCCTCGAAGAGCACGTCGAGCGGATCGAGAACGTCGACGACCAGGTCAAGGCCTTCCTCCGCCTCACGCCCGAGCTGGCCAAAGAGCAGGCGGCGGCAGCCGACAAGGCGCTCAAGGCCGGCGAAGCGGGCCCCCTCGCCGGCATCCCGCTGGCGGTGAAGGACGTGCTGTGCGTGCGCGGTGTGGAGACGACCGCGGGTTCTCAGATCCTCCGCGGCTTCAGGTCTCCGTACACGGGCACGGCGGTGGGGCGGTTGTTCGCGGCAGGGGCGGTGATGATTGGGGTAACGAACTGCGACGAGTTCGCGATGGGCAGCTCGACCGAGAACTCGGGCTACTTCCCGACCCGCAACCCCTGGAAGCTCGACCGCGTGCCCGGTGGAAGCTCGGGCGGCAGCGCCGCTGCAGTTGCGGCGGGCGAGGCAGTCGTCTCGATCGGCACCGACACAGGCGGCTCGATCCGCCAGCCCGCCGCCCTGTGTGGCGTGGTCGGCATGAAGCCGACGTATGGGCGCGTGAGCCGCTACGGCCTCATCGCATTTGCGTCGAGCCTCGACCAGATAGGTCCTTTCGCGCGCACCGTCGAGGACTGCGCCATCTTGCTGGAGGCGATGGCGGGCCACGACCCCCTCGACGCCACGTCCTCCGACCGCGCCAACGACGTGCGGCGCGATTTCGAAGCGGGTGTGAAAGGGATGAGGCTCGGGGTGCCTCGCGAGTACTACGGCGTCGAAGGGATCGAGCCAGGAGTGAAGGCCGCGATCGACAAGGCGCTCGATGCGCTGCGAGGTGCGGGAGCCGAGATCGTCGACGTCACCTTGCCGCACACCGATTACGGCCTGGCGGCGTACTACATCATCGCTCCGGCGGAGTGCTCGTCCAACCTGGCGCGGTTCGACGGGGTCAAGTACGGGCTGTCCGACGAGGACGCGGTGAACATCACCGACGCGTACATGCAGACTCGCCGCAAAGGGTTCGGGACCGAGGTGCGGCGGCGCGTGATGCTCGGCACGTACGCCCTGTCGAGCGGCTACTACGACGCGTATTACCTCAAGGCGCAGAAGGTGCGAACCCTGATCAAGCGCGATTTCGACACAGCGTTCGAGAAGTGCGACGCGATAGTGA
>JBGOTG010000140.1:0-6803 GCA_041476405.1 Candidatus Dormibacteraceae bacterium
ACTGGGCAGCGTACGCCTGGGGAAGAGCGGAACGCGGCTATGGGCGGACGTTCTGGTTCAGCCGGAAAACGTTGTCAGGGTCGTAGGCCCGCTTCACGCCGACCAACCGCTCGTACGTCTCGTCCCCGTAAACCCCCGCACGCTGGCGATGTCCGACTCCACAACCTCGTTGACGTATTGGCCCACCCACGTGAGGGGTTTGAGCGCGGCGATCTCTCGCCTGCTCCAGCCAGAGGCGAGCTACTTGGTCGAGGCGCTGTCTCCGATCGCCGCTTGCGCGGCTGCGAGGCGGGCGACCGGGACTCGGAACGGGCTGCAAGAGACATAGTTCAGCCCCAGCTTGTGACACAGGTGGATCGAGTCAGGGTCGCCGCCGTGCTCGCCGCAGATGCCGACCTCAAGCTTGGGTCGCGTCTTACGTCCCTCGGTCACCGCGATCGCCATGAGGCGGCCGACTCCATCCTCATCGATGGTTTCGAAAGGATTGCGGGGCAGGATCTTGCGCTCGAGGTAGCGGACGATGAAGTGACGCTCAGCGTCGTCGCGCGAATAGCCGAACGTCGTTTGGGTCAGGTCATTCGTCCCAAAAGAGAAGAACTCGGCTTCGGTCGCTATCTCTCCGGCGACCAGCGCCGCCCGGGGAATCTCGATCATGGTGCCGAACTTGTACGGCACGCGCACGCCTTTTTCCTTCTGGACCTGCTCGGCGACCGGCTTCAGCTCCTGGTGCACCGTGTGCAGCTCCGCGAGCGTGCCGGCCAGCGGGATCATGATCTCCGGCCGCGCGTCCACCTTCTTCTTGCGTAGGTCGCAGGCCGCCTCCATGATCGCCCTGACCTGCATGCGGGGGATCTCGGGGTACAGGATCGAGAGGCGGACTCCGCGGAGCCCGAGCATCGGGTTCGCTTCGTGCAGGTCTTCGACGCGAGCCATGATCTTCTCGAGCTTCTTGAGGCGCGCCGGGTTCTTGCCTGAATCAGCGAGCTGGGTCGTTTCGCGGATGAGGTTCTCGAGGCTCGGAAGGAACTCGTGGAGCGGCGGGTCGAGGAGCCGGATGATCACAGGCAACCCGGCCATCGCTTTGAAGATGCCCTCGAAATCGCCACGCTGGATGGGCAGCAGCTTCGCAAGGTGCTTCTCGCGTTCTTCGGTCTTGGTCGCCAGGATCATCGACTGCACGATGGGCAGGCGATCCTGCTCCATGAACATGTGCTCGGTGCGGCACAGGCCGACGCCCTCGGCGCCGTTTTCGCGGGCCTTGATCGCGTCGCGCGGGTAATCGGCGTTCGCCCACACCTCGAGGCGGCGGAACTGGTCGGCCCAGCGCAGGATCGCGCTCGCGGCGCGGTGCCGGTTGAGCGACCGCGCCTCGATGGTGGGCACGTTGCCGACGTAGACCTCGCCGGTCGTGCCGTCGATGGTGATCTCGTCGCCCTCCTTGATCGTCTTTCCGCTTGCCGTGAACACCCGCTTGCGAACGTCGACGTCGATCGAGCTCGCGCCAACGACGCAGGGCCGGCCCATCCCTCGAGCGACCAGCGCCGCGTGGCTGGCGGTGCCGCCGGTCTGGGTGAGGATTCCCTTGGCTTCGACCATGCCGTGCACGTCGTTCGGGTTGGTCTCGACGCGAACTAGGATTACGGCCTTGCCCTTCTTGCCCCACTCGACGGCGGTGTCCGCGTCGAACACGGCGCCGCCTGATGCGGCGCCTGGCGACGCAGGGACACCCTTGGCGATCGGGGACAGCTTGGCGGTTGGGTCGACTTGAGGAAACAGCAGCTGCTCGAGCTGACGCGGCTCGACCCTGGCGACTGCCTCTTTCTTGGTGATCAGCCGCTCGCGGACCATGTCCACCGCGATGTTCACGGCCGCCTCGCCAGTGCGCTTGGCGCCGCGCGTCTGGAGCATGTACAGCTTGCCCCGCTCGATCGTGAACTCGAGATCCTGCACGTCCTTGTAGTGTTTCTCGAGCTTGCGGGCGTAGCCTTCGAACTCCGCAAAGACCTTCGGCATGTGGCGCTTCAAGGCCTTGATCGGCTCGGTATCCCTCACGCCTGCGACCACGTCCTCGCCCTGCGCGTTGGTGAGGTAGTCGCCGTACAGCTCTTTCTTGCCGGTGATGGGGTTGCGCGTGAAGGCGACGCCCGTGCCCGACGTGCGGCCCATGTTGCCGAACACCATCATCTGCACGTTCACCGCCGTGCCCAGGTCGTCGGGGATGCGCTCCATTCGCCTGTAGGTCTTGGCCCTGTCCGTGTTCCACGATTTGAAAACCGCCTCGATCGCCGCGCGGAGCTGAGTTACAGGGTCATCAGGGAAGGCGTGGCCGGTCGCGTCCTTATATATGCCGAGGAAACGCTGGTCGAGAGGCCGCAGGTGTTGGGGCTTCAGCTCGGGATCGGTTTTGACGCCGGCCTTCTTCTTGGCCTCCCGCAGGGCGTGCTCGAACTTGTCGCCATCGATGCCCATCACCGTCTTGCCGAACATCTGGATGAAGCGGCGGTAGGCGTCGAGTGCAAAGCGCTCGTCCTTGGTGAGCTTGGCCAGGCCCTCCATGGTCTCCTCGTTGAGGCCGAGGTTGAGGACCGTGTCCATCATGCCCGGCATCGAGAACTTGGCGCCCGAGCGAACGCTGACCAGGAGAGGGTTGGAAGGGTCGCCGAAACGCTTGCCCGCGCGCTTTTCGAGGAGGGCGAGCGCTCTGATGACCTGCTCCCAGAGGCCCGGAGGTAGCTTGCCGCCGCCGGCCAGGTACGCGCGGCAGGCTTCGGTGGTGATCGTGAAGCCTGGAGGGACGGGCATGCCGGCGCGGGTCATCTCGGCGGCGCCGGCTCCCTTGCCGCCCAGCAGGTCGCGCATCTTGGCCGACCCTTCGGTGAAGTGATAGACCCATTTGTGCGTGGCGCTCATCGACGCATTAGTTTGGAGCAATCCGCCGGGCGGGGGTTAGACCCTACTCTTTGTGCGCGAGATGGACGACCTCGGAGTGGCCTCAGACGACCAGGTGATCCTGTCCTGGCTGCAGGCCGAGATCGAGTCACCGCCCTTCCAGACCTACCTCATAGGCGATCCGCCTAAGCCGACCCACCTGGCCCGCGCCCTTGCCCTCGCCCGCAACCCGGACCTGGAGAACGCGCAGCAGAATGTGGAGAGACGCCGCATCATCGCTTCAGCGCACGGCTTCGGGAGGGGCGCACTGATCTTCGCCGGGCTGGCGGATGACGTTGTCTGGCATCGCGTCCGGGCGTCGATCTCGGACGTGGCCGAGATGCTGTACTCGAACCGGAACGCAGCGTGGACCACCCTCGCCCCGGCCACTCGGAAGGTCGCCGAGGGCGCCGCCAACGCGCCGCGCGTATATGCGGGCGACGACACGAACATGCACATCCTCGCCCTGGCCAGCACGATCTGCCATGCCTACCCTGCCCCTGTGCTGTCGGAGCTCATCTGCCTGCGGCTTCCGGACGGCGGCATCAGTGTCGTCGAAGGGCACGCACGGGCGACGGCCATCGTGGTCGAGGCGCACAGGTTTCCTGACGGGGTCGAGGCCTATATCGGCGACTCGCCCACCATTGGCAACTGGGCCTACGTGTGAGGGAGCGATGTCATGACTGAGCCGAGAAAGATCGCGCGATACGGCTGGATCCCGGACCTCCCTGACGATCGCGACCACCTGTACGCCGCGCCGCCTGCGTTCCTGACGGCGCTCCCGCCCACGACCGACCTTCGGGCGCACTGTCCCGCGGTGTACGACCAGGGCGAGCTCGGCAGCTGCACGGCGAACGCGATCGGCGGGGCGATCGAGTTCGACCGGTTGAAGCAGAGCCTTCCTGACTACGTCCCGTCACGGCTCTTCATCTACTACAACGAGCGGGTCATCGAGGGCACTGTCGACATGGATGCTGGAGCCATGATCCGCGACGGGATCAAGTCGGTGGCGAGCCAGGGGGTGTGCCCCGAACCGGAGTGGCCCTATGAAATCTCTAAATTCGCCGAAAAGCCCTCAGCTAAGGCGTACCGGGATGCGTCGACCGATCGCGCGGTTTCCTACCAGAGCCTGATCCAGGACCTGAACCAGATGCGAGGCTGCCTGGCATCCGGTTATCCATTCATCTTCGGCTTCACCGTTTACGAGAGTTTCGAGTCGCCGTCGGTCGCCAGGACCGGGCACGCCCCGATGCCTGGGCCGTTGGAGCGCGCCGTGGGCGGCCATGCTGTGATGGCAGTGGGATACGACGACGCGAGCCAGACCTTCGTGGCCCGAAATTCGTGGGGCGCCGGCTGGGGCATGGCCGGATATTTCACGCTTCCTTACACGTACCTGGTCCAGCCGGGGCTGGCGTCCGACCTGTGGACGATCCGCATCGTGGGTGCCTGAAGCTCCTTCGACCACAGTCTTCGCCGTAACCCCCGCAGGTATTGGGAGGGGTAGGCGAACTCCGCCGTATTTGGGGGTTCGCGAGGCACTGCGTTAAGGAGGCATGGCTATGGCTCGCTTCGGAAGAATGCTGGTGGCCGCGCTGGGCGCTCTGGGCTTGATCGCCGCGGGCAGCGCCACCGCCCTGGCCCACGACGGTGGGAGAGGCGACTTGATCGAGTTCCATTCGATGTTCGGGGTCCACGGCGCCTTGGTCGGGACCGTCAATCACCGCGGCATCACGGGGGGAGGCCTTCCGTGGAAGATCGCGTCCGCCCGCGGAGAGGTGGAGCGCAACGGCGAGGTCACGGCGAACGTCAAGGGCCTGGTCATTCCAGTCGCCCCGTTCAATGGCACCAACCCCGTCCCGATGTTCGGTGCAATCGTCAGCTGCATCAGCACTCATCACCACGTCGTCAATGTCAGCACCGGCCTGTTCCCCGCAAGCGCGGCCGGAGACTCGATGATCAAGGACAAGGTCACTCTGCCGAGCGTCTGCGATAAACCGATCGTCTTCATCACGAGCCCAGGTGGCTCATGGTTCGCACGCACTCACCTCCGTGACGCCGAAGGGGACGACGACTAAGACTTCCTCCCCCAAACCCGACTTGGGACGGCGAGGGCCCTGCCGTAGGGGCC
The DNA here is from genome assembly GCA_041476405.1 of Candidatus Dormibacteraceae bacterium. Lineage (GTDB taxonomy): Bacteria > Chloroflexota > Dormibacteria > Dormibacterales > Dormibacteraceae > Palsa-872. Next base: position 5,057 of record JBGOTG010000140.1, read on the forward strand.
CTCGTTTCGTTTTTGTGAGAGCCCTCTCAGGCGACCGGCATAGAATCGCGCGGAATGTCCCTGGCGGCTGACCTTCAACAGCTGGCTTGCGAGCTGGTCGCGATCGAGTCGGTCAACCCGGACCTGGTCGCGACCGGAAGCGGCGAAGCCAAGATCGCCGCCTTCGTGGCCTCCTGGCTCCGCAGCGAAGGGCTGTCGGTGCAGATCGTCGAGCCCGTGCCGGGCCGGACGAGCGTGATCGGCTTGCTGCCGGGTGCAGGGGGTGGATCGAGTCTGATGCTGAACGCCCACATGGACACCGTCGGAGCGGGAGGCATGGCGAACGCGTTCACTCCGGTCGTCAAGGAAGGCCGGATCTACGGTCGCGGGGCATACGACATGAAGGGAAGCCTCGCCACGATCATGCTCGTCGCTCGGGAGGCGAGAAAGCTGCGACTGCGAGGGGACCTCATCATCGCCGCAGTCGCCGATGAGGAAGTCGCGAGCGTGGGCACGGTCGCGGTCCTGCAGCTGCGCGAAGCGGACGCGGCGATCGTGACCGAACCCACGGAGCTGCGACTGTGCCTGGCGCACAAGGGATTTGTCTGGCTTGAGGTCGAGACGGTGGGCGTCGCGGCCCATGGCTCGCGCCCGGACATCGGTGTGGATGCGGTCGCTCGAATGGGCCGGATCCTCACCGGCGTGACCCACCTGGATCGTCGATTGCGCAACGGCCAAGGCCATCCACTGCTGGGTCGGGGGTCGATACACGCATCGCTGATCACTGGCGGGCAGGAGCTGAGCACGTATCCGGCTCGGTGCGTGGTCAAGCTCGAGCGCCGGACGATCCCCGGCGAGAACGGCCCCGGAGCTCTCCGCGAGGTCGAGGACCTGATCGCTGCCGCTCGAGAAGCCGATCCGCAGCTGGAGGCGTCGGCGAAGCTCCTGCTCGAACGTCCGTCATCACAGCTTGGCGCCGATAGCTTTGTGACCGAGGCGGTCGAGCGCGCCGCCACCGAGTGCCTTGGCAAGGAGCCTGAGGTGATCGGCGTCGCGTACTGGATGGACATGGCGTTGAGCAATGCGGCAGGCATCCCAACAGTCGCGTTCGGCCCTTCAGGCGAGGGGGCGCACGCGGATGTGGAGTGGGTCGACCTCGCTTCGCTCGAGACGTGCGTGAGGGTCTACCTCCGCGCGGCCGAGCTCATCTGTGGCAGCGGTTAGCGCAAAGCGCTCAAACGCCTCGCGGTCTCGGTCAGTACTCCGAGATGGTCGCTACAGACTCGGGTGCAGCCATTAATCCACCCATTTGTGACTTGATCTCGAGCAACAGCTCCTCCTGCCGCGCCAGGGTGACCTTCAGGTCGGCGACCTCGCTGCGCTGAGGGAGTAGCTTGGCCGTCAGTTGTGCAGACGCGAAACCGAGAAGACCAATGCCTAAGAAGATCACCACTCCGGTTAATACTTTGCCGGCTTCAGTCATCGCAGTGACACCCCCGTTACCCACTGTCGTCGCAGTCACGAAAGCGAAGTAGAGCGCGTCGCCGAATGTGGTGATTCGAGGGTTGATGCCGTGCTCGAGCTCAAAGAAACCATAAGCGGATCCGACCCACACGATGACGAGGATTGGACCCAGGAGCCAGATCGCGCCACCTGGCACTTTTTCACTTGCGGATGCACCGAGCCCGAACCCGCGGGCGGATGCACCGAGCCTGAAGAATGCAACCAGACGAATGAGTCTGAAGACGCGCAGCGGGCCGACCACCGG
>JBGOTG010000141.1:0-6800 GCA_041476405.1 Candidatus Dormibacteraceae bacterium
AGGTAGGGGGAGCAGGCCTCCGCCTCGTTGGGCATCGGGTCGCGGTTCATGGGTGGCCTGCACTTGAGCACGTTGGTGATGTAGACGTCGGCGCGGCCCAGGCCGATTCGCTCTAGAAGCGTGTCCAGCAGCTTTCCCGCAGCACCCACGAAAGGCTCGCCCTGGCGGTCCTCGTTGAACCCTGGAGCCTCGCCGACGATCATGATGTCGGCCGGGCACGGTCCGACGCCGGGCACGGCCTGGGTCCTCGTCGCGTGGAGCCCACATTTGGTGCAGGAGCGAACTTCGACGTGAAGCTGCTCGAGAAGCTTCATCGGCTCGGAAGGGGCGTTAAGCGACTTTGACGCCTGCCTTGAACGTGATCAGGTCGCCGGCCTCGCGCACAGTCGCCATCACCGACTTGAGCTGCTCATCGGTGAGGGGCACCAGCGGCAGCCGGAACGGGCCGGCCGGAAAGCCCATCGCGTTGAGCGCCGACTTGATCGGGACCGGGTTGGCCGCGGTGGTCATCAGCGTCTTGATCACCGGCAGCAAGCCCGAGTGAATCTTTCGCGCCAACTCGTTGTCGCCTTTGTTGTAAGCCTCGATCATCTTCTTCATCGAGCGGCCGGCGATGTGCGACACCACGCAGATGACGCCGTGGCCGCCGGCCGCCAGAACCGGAAGCGTCCAGCTGTCGTCACCGCTCCAGACCTGGAAGCCATCAGGCTTGCCCGCGCACACGAAGCCGATCTGGTCGAGATCGCCGCTCGCCTCCTTGACCCCGAGGATTCCGGGAAGCGTCGCGCATCGAAGAGTCGTGGCCGCCGTCATGTTGACCGCCGTGCGGCCCTGGATGTTGTACATGATCGTAGGGCCGACCTCTGAGATCGCTTTGAAGTGCTGGTACATGCCTTCCTGCGGCGGCTTGCTGTAATAGGGCACGACTGCGAGAAGCGCGTCGGCGCCTGCCTTCATCGCCCGCTCGGACAGCTTGACCGAGTGGTGCGTGTCATTGGTGCCGGTGCCCGCGACCACCGTCTTGCCGGGGATCGCCTTCTTGATCGCCTTGACCAGCTCGATCTTCTCGTCGTCGGTGAGGGTCGGCGCCTCGCCGGTGGTGCCAGAGACGACCACGCCGTCCGATCCGTCGGCCGCGAGCATCACCGCGAGCTTCTCGGCGGCTTCGTAGTCGACCGACCCGTCCGCCTTGAACGGGGTGAGCATTGCCGTCAGCAGGCGACCGATCTCTTTGCTCATCTCATCCTCCTAGCCAAGTGGAGAGAAAGCCCGGATTCACTCCGGGCATCACCAGACGCGCAGTAACGCCCCCAGGCGCCGTGGTCCCACGTTCGTCTCGGGGTCCCCATGAATCGAATCGCCGCAGGCGCAGATTCATGGGGCTAGATAACTCCTAGCTCGAGCGCATGCTCGGCGATTTGGACCGCGTTGAGCGCGGCGCCCTTGCGCAGGTTGTCCGATACCAGCCACAGGGCAAGGCCGCGTTCGGATGACGGGTCATTACGGATGCGGCCAACATACACCTCGTCCTTGCCGGCGACGTGGTGTGGCGTCGGATACAACCTGGCGTGAGGGTCGTCCTCGACGATCACCCCTGGCGCGGTTGCGAACAGAGTGCGAACCTCGTCTGCGGTGATCTTGTCCCTTGTCTCGAGAAACACCGATTCGCCGTGGCCGATTGGCACAGGCACCCGCACGCAGGTCGCGGCGATCGGCAGGTTGGGCATGTGGAGGATCTTTCGCGTCTCGTTGACGATCTTGACCTCCTCTTCGTTGTAGCCATCAGGCTCGGGATGCCAGCCGCCCGGGACCACGTTGTACGCAAGTTGGTATGGATAGACCACCACCTGCGGCTCGGTGCCAGCCACGATGGCCCTCGTCTGCTCTTCGAGTTCGTCCACCAGGGCGCGGCCGGCCCCCGAGGCCGACTGATACGTGGAGACGAGCACACGCTCGAGCCCGACCGCATTCTTCAGCGGGTTCAAGACGACTGTGAGCGGAACGGTGCAGCAATTGGGGTTGGCGATGATTCCCTCGTTGTCGCGGATGTCGTCGCGGTTCACCTCGGGAACGACCAGCGGCACGTTGTCCTTCATACGCCACGCGGAGCTGTTGTCGATCACCAACGCGCCGGCCTCGACAGCCACCGGCGCATACATCAGCGCGATGTCGGTGCTGGCTGCGAAAAGGGCCACGTCGACACCCTTGAATGCCTTCTCGTTGATCGGCTCGATGGTTATCGAGCTTCCGTTGTAGCGAACGCTCAGACCTTTCGAGCGTTCGGAGGCCAACGCCTTGATGTTCGCGGTCGGGAAATTGCGCTCCGCAAGGATCGACAGCATCGCCTGCCCGACCATGCCAGTCGCGCCGACGACGGCAACGTTTAGTCGTTTGGAGGTAGGCACGAGGTCAGTTTAATTCGATCCAGGTTCGAGTGGCGGGCTCTGAGGCGGATGCGTCTCGGCACGTGAGTGCTGCCTCTGGAGGACTGCTGCGACAAACGCAGGGTGCACGTTTCTCAGCTCGACCAGGTTGTCGTGATAGCCGGGTGGTGGTCCCGTGACCTTCGCACGAGGGCCGGTCAACGGCTTGATCACGACTGCGCCGATGATGCCGGCCAGCAGCAATAGGAACCCCAACGCCGCCAGGCCAAGAGCGATGGCCGTGTCGGTCGCGTTGGCGCCGGTGGTTGCCGGATGAATCGCTGCGGCGAGATCCGTGGCGCTCTGCCGGCTGAAGTTGCCGCTGATCTCTACAGCGCCCCCCTTGATCTCGTCAAGCGTTACTGCGTCGACGACGAGCTTGCCGCAAGGAACCGTGGTCGATGGTCGGCACCCTGAGTCAAACGGGACCAACAGCTGAGCCTGGTAAGCAGGGTCGTCCCACCTGCTGAGGTCCAGCTGCGTGAGGTCGAGCCACATTGTCAGAAACCTCTCAGCGCAAGCGGAGCCGGTTGCCGAATCCAGCTGACAGGCGGTGACGTTACTCCGTGTGAGGCGGTCGAACGTCTCCGCTCCCCGGACCGTAAACGTGACGTTGATCACCCAGCTGTCATTCAGGTCGGTGGCGGCGCTCGCGCTCTGGATGTCGCTGTTGCTCAGACCCACGAACGCCGGCTTGTAGCCTGGGTGCGGGCCACCTGCCGAGTTCGGATCCTTCACCCAATTCGTGTAGACGAGTTCTCTTGTCGCATGACTGCTCGAGCGGAAGCTGGGTCCGCCAAGGACGAGTGCCACGAACAACACGACGACGGATCCGATGACCAGCGCGACAGGGATCCAGCGTGCGACAGCCACTTTCCGGCTGCTCGCCCGCGTCAGCGGCAAGTGGCCGGTTGCACCACGCGAGAATCGGAACTTGCGCCACGTCTCGGCGGGTGCGCCGGTCATGACGCAGATCGGAGGGAAGTCGTTCGCCGCCAGCTGCGACGACCACACCGCGACGTGATCGGTCGCGCTAGGCGGGGGGTTCCAGACCAAGCAGCTCGTCCAGGCCGCGGTAGAAACGCGGCTCGGTGGTCACGCGGCGGATCGCCAGCATCACTCCAGGAACGTACGCCTCGCGGCTCGTCGTGCGGTGGGCGATCGTCAACGTCTGGCCAGGCAGGCCGAAGATGACCTCCTGGTCGGCCACGAAACCCGGCAGCCTGATGCTGTGCACGGCGACGTTGCCCTCTTCCCCACCTCGGGTGCCGGGAAGCGTCTCCTTCTCCGCCTTCTTATGAACAAAAGGCTTGTCGCCGCGCCGGGCGGCCAGGCGCTTGGCTGTCGACAGCGCAGTGCCGGATGGGGCATCGAGCTTGGCCGCGTGATGCATCTCGACGATCTCAGCGGCTTCGAAATGTGGTGCGGCAATTTCGGCGAGGTGCATCATGAGCACGGCGCCGAGCGCGAAGTTCGGGGCGACAATGCCGCCGATTCTTTTTTCCCGGCATGCCACCTCAAGCTTGTCGATCCCGTCCGCGGGGATGCCTGTGGTCCCAACCACCGGCGACGCTCCCGCGGCAACCGCCACCAGCGCGTTGTGCAGCGCAACCGACGGGCTGGTGAAGTCGACCAGAGCCTGCGGCCGCTTCTCGTGCAGGAATGCCGCGAGGTCGTCGCCGGCTCCGACGCCTCCGACGTACTCGAATCCAGGCTCGACCTGGAATGCCGCTACCAGCACGGAACCGACCTTGCCGCGGTGACCGGCTACCGCGACCCTGATGGCTTCAGCCATCAACTAGCGGCGGTTTCGACCACCACCGCCGCCGCCGTTGCGGCCCCCGCGGTCGCGACCGCCGCTGAAACCACCCTCCCGTGGTGGGGGCGGCGGAGACGCCAGGGCGACCGCCATGGCCTCCTTGTCGATCTTCTCCTCGATCGGCAGCCCCTTCGCTGTCAGCTCCTCGAGCGCAGCCTGCCGGCTCAGGTTCAGCCGGCCCTGGCTGTCGATCTCGACCGCCTTGACGACGATCTCGTCGCCGACGTTGGCGACCTCCTCCACCCTCTCGACCCGGTGGTCGGTCAGCTTGGAGATGTGGACGAGGCCGTCCTGGTTTGGGAGCACCTCGACGAACGCGCCGAACGGCATTATCCGGACGACCTTCCCCTGGTAGATCTTGCCCACCTCGACTTCGTCGGTCAGGCCCTTGATCCAGTCGATCGCCCTCTTCCCGCCCTCCTGGTCGACCGCGGCGATGAACACGCGCCCGTCGTCCTCGACGTCGATCTGGGCTCCGGTCTCCTCGGTGATCTTGCGGATCATCTTGCCTCCCGGGCCGATGATGTCGCGGATCTTGTCGGGGTTGATGTGGATGGTGGTGATGCGTGGCGCGTAAGGGCTGAGCTCGGCGCGCGGCTGTGGAAGCACCGCGAGCATCTTGTCGAGAACAAACAGCCTCGCCACGCGGGCCTGCTCGAGCGCCTGGGCGAGGATCTCGTGGGGCAGCCCCTTGATCTTGATGTCCATCTGGAGCGCGGTGATGCCGTCCTTGGTGCCGGCGACCTTGAAGTCCATATCGCCGAGATTGTCCTCGACGCCCTGGATGTCGGTCAGCACTGCGAACTTGCCCTCGCGTGTCACGAGGCCCATCGCGATGCCCGCAACCGGAGCCTTGATCGGCACACCCGCGTCCATCAGCGACAGCGTCGAACCGCACACGGACGCCATGGACGTCGACCCGTTGGAGCTGAGGATCTCCGAGACGAGCCGCATCGTGTACGGCCATTCGTCGACCGATGGGATGACCGCAAGCAATGCGCGTTCGGCGAGCGCGCCATGACCGATCTCGCGGCGGCCGGGGCCGCGCAGCGGCCGCGCCTCGCCGACCGAGAACGGAGGGACGTTGTAGTGGTGCATGTATCGCTTGAACTCCTCGACACCGAGACCGTCCAGCTTCTGCTGGTCGGACATCGAGCCGAGGGTCGCGATCGTCAGCGCCTGTGTCTGGCCGCGTGTGAACAGCCCTGAGCCGTGAGTGCGCGGGAGCACGCCGACCTCAACCGTGATCTCGCGCACATCCTTCAGGCCGCGGCCGTCCATGCGGACGCCCTCGTCGACGATTCGCTCGCGCACGCGGTCCTTGAGCTGCTTGTCGAACAGCTTGCCGAGGATCTCGACGTGCTCGGGGAAGCGCTCGCCCAGGTCGGCCACTGTCCTCGTGCGGAGCTCGTCGATGCCCGCCTCACGTGCGGCCTTGTCAGGGTTGAAAGCTGCCTTGTCGAGCCGCAGGGCCAGGTATTCGCTCACCACCTCGACCACCTGCTCTGGATACGTCGGCGGTGTGTACTCGTACTTGGGCCTGCCGATCTGTTGGCGCAGCTCTTCCTGGGCGGCGCACAGCTGCCTGATCGCATCGTGGGCCATCTGCAGGGCCTCGACGACCGTCTGCTCTGTGACGCCCTTGGCCCCGGCTTCCACCATGAGGATGGCGTCTGCAGTCCCTGCGACCGTCAGGTCGAGATCCGATTCCGCCATTCGCGACATCGGCGGATTGACGACCAGCGCGCCGTCGAGAAGACCCATCTTCACGGCTCCGACAGGGCCCGCCCACGGGATGTCGGAGATGACCAGCGCCGTCGACGCCCCGTTGATGCTGAGGATGGTCGGGTCGTTGTCCTGGTCCACCGACAGCACAGTCGACACGACCTGTATGTCCAGGCGGAACCCGTCTGGGAAAAGCGGGCGCAGCGGCCGGTCAGTCAGCCGTGAGGCGAGGATCGCCGTCTCGCTAGGCCTGCCTTCGCGGCGCATGAATGCCCCGGGGATCTTGCCCACCGCGTAGAGCTTCTCCTCGTAGTCGCAGGTGAGCGGGAAGAAGTCGACTCCCACCCGTGGCTCCTTCGACATCACCGCCGTGCTGAGCACCACGGAGTCGCCCTGGCGGAGTATCACCGCTCCGTTCGCCTGTTCGGCCACCCGGCCGGTCTCGATCGACAGCCGCCTCCCGGCGACCTCTACGTTTTTTGTGACTATTGCCACGCGAAAACCTCCATTTGGGAGGACTTCCCCGAGGTGCGTACCTGGGTCAGGTTCCTAGCAGCTGCGGCTCAGGCCCCGGATGCCTCAGCGAGAGCTTCTAAGATCTGACCCCGCGCGACCAGCGTGGAGTCCTCCCGATTAATTTGTTGGCCTGGCGCAAGCCAGGCGCCGGCTATCTCCTGATCCCGAGCTTGCCGACGAGCGAGCGGGACCGCTCGAGGGCGGGGGCCCGCAGGTAGTTCAGCAGCCGCCGTTGCTTGCCAACAAGGAGGAGTAGGCCGCGGCGTGACTGCTGGTCCTTGGCGTGCGTCGTCAGGTGCTCGGTGAGCTCCCGGATG
>JBGOTG010000142.1:0-6786 GCA_041476405.1 Candidatus Dormibacteraceae bacterium
GCTGCGAATCGCCTCCCGCCGGATTCGCGGCACTGGGTCCTGCAGCCCTGCCACGACCTTCTCGTTGTCGCCCTGGAACGAAGCCGCCCACACCGCCGCGGCGCGGTCGTTGTCGTTCGCCGACGCCCAGAGGCGATCGAGCAGCTCGGCGCTGCGTCCCCAGGGCGGCCGGCGGCCGGCACCGGTGACCGCCGCCGACGCCACGACCCAGCCATCCGGATCGTTCACCGCCGCCTCGAGCTGCTCTACGGCTACAGTCTCGGGCGGCGCCATCTGGAAGCCGAGCCTGCGGACGCGCCTGTCGTCGGAGGCGAGCAGCTCCGGCAGCATGCCGGCAAAGGTGTCGGGGGCCAGCCTGCCGAGGGCGGCGGCGGCAAACTGCCGGACCTTGTCGTCTCCTTGCCGGATGAAGACCTGCAGCTCGTCGATCTCCGACTGGCTGGGGCGCCCGACGGCTCGCTGGAAGTCGCTGAGGCTCATCGCGTGTGTGCGGAGCCGCTCGTAGATGGCGCTCACGTACAGGCTGCGAACGCGAAAGGCCGCTGCGATGAAGACCAGTGCGACCACGATCCCGATCACCGCCAGGACCTCGACGCTCGCCGCGACCGTTCGCTGGACGACCAGCAGGACCACGCCGCTGATCACCACCGCGCCGGGCAGCACCAGGTTGTCGAGCAGGAACTTCAGCTTCGGGCCGACCTGGGCGGGGACGGCGCTGCCCAGCACGCTCTCGGCCGGGTCGTCCAGGCCGGTCTGGAGCCCGTTGCGGACGATGAAGAGGAACAGCGAGGTGACCAGCACGGGGCTCGCCGCGACCGCGGCGAAACCGACCAGCGTGAAGATCGGCAGCGCAAGGATCGCGTTCTTGACGCCCAGCTTGTCGAGGACCCACGGAGCCACGAACAGGCTGATGGTCAGCTGCACCACGTAGCTGGCCAGCCACGCGTTGCCGATCAGGATCGTGAGGGCCTGCAGGTTGTGGTGGGTCGCGTTCACGAAGATGACGGCGACCAGGTAGTCCCCGACGCGGCCCGCAATCTGAAGCACAAGCGCGAGCAGGACCAAAGAGAGCACGAGTGGGCTGCTCGTCAGGTACTGGACCGCTCCCCTGATGATGCCGAAGGCGCTCTGCCGTCCGTGCACGACATGCTCGTGCGCGAGGAACTCGTCGGCGTCGTCGTCGAAGGAGGGGCGGTAGAGGGTGCGCTCCAGGCGGATCGACATCACTGTCGCGGCCCCCGCCGCGAAGGTCCACACGAGCAGCAGCGGCTCGACCGCGACCAGCGCGATGAGGGTCGTCGTCAAGCCCGAGAGGATGTAGCCGATGCTCGAGCCGGCCGCGATGATCGGGAAGATGCGCTTCCCCTCGAGCAGGTTGAAGTGCTGGCTCACGAAGCCCCAGAACTGGAGCATCACCAGCTCGAAGCCCACCGAGTACACGAGGTACGCGCCGAACCCCACGATGGGGCTCTCGTCGAACAGGTATGTGATGAAGATCGCAAGTGAGGCGAGGCCGTTGAGGGCCAGGACGACGCGAAAGGCGCGGCCGACCCCCAGCCTGCGGGTCAGGGCGCCCTGCAGGGTCACCATCGGCCATACGGCCAGTGCCAGGACTATGAAGAAGAGCGGATAGGCCTCGGGCCCTGCCGTGTTGAGGAAGATGGCCTGCGTGCCGCTGAACGCCGTGTAGGCGCCCCAGCCGATGACTATCGCGAAGCCCGCAACCTGGAGGGTGCGCGCCAGCTCCGCGCGCCGAACGTGCAGGAACTTAGCCAGGAGCAGCACCCGCGAAATATAGGGTCTGGCGCGAACCCGGCAGTTGTCCTCCCCGCTCGCCGGGGAGGTGGCGGGCGCAGCCCGCCGGAGGGCGCGAGGTCCTGGTTAGACCTTGCCTTCTCGGAGCGCTGTCAGGGCTTTGTCGATGTTTCTCTGCCTGGTTTCGGGAGTCTTGCCGTTCGCGACCGGCAGCACCAGGCGCTGCTTCTTGCTGTTGGACAAACCCTCGAACGCCTTCTTCGCCCTGCCGTCCTTGTCAAGCGCCTTGGCGAAGTCGTCGGGCAACGCGAGCTCGCGAGGCTCCTTAACGAGCTCGATGTCGACATCGACGGTATCGCCGGCTGCGACCCGCGCATTCCTTCGATTCTCGTTGCTCACACCGATCATGAACTTGCCGCCCATCACCGCCACGGCGCTGCGATAGGTGTAGTTGTTGATGGTGACTCGTACAAGCGGCACCTTGCTCGAGCTGAGCGCCTGAACCACCCTTGGTGGAACCTCAATGCCCGCTGCAGTCTTGCCGGCGGCCAGGATCTTGGTACGAAACCTCATATCGCTATTTTGCAAGACCAGTGCAGATCTAGGCCGGATTTACTCCGGCCGTCATATCGCTATTTTGCAAGACCAGGGGCAGATCTAGGCCGGATTTACTCCGGCCGTCACCCAGGCGCATTTACAAAACACCTGCAGGCGTGGCGGCTCACAGGAGGGGGTTCCGCGGGGGAGGACTTGCGTCCTCACCCGCGCCTTCTTTTGCAAGACCAGGTGCAGATCTAGGCCGGATTTACTCCGGCCGTCACCCAGGCGCATTTACAAAACACCTGCAGGCGTGGCGGCTCACAGGTGGGGGTTCCGCGGGGGAGGACTTGCGTCCTCACCCGCGCCTTCTCATGTCTGCTTGACGGCGGCGATCTTCTCCAGGGCGGCGATCCGCTCCTCGATCGGCGGGTGCGTGTCGAAGAGGTGGTTGAAGAAGCTGCCATGGTGCTCCTTCGGGTTGTCGATGCACATGGCCGCGACCGCGTGGTTGAAGTTCTTCATGGGCTGCTCGTTCGCAGCGATCTTCTTCAGGGCGCTGAGCAGGCCCGCCGGGTTCCGCGTCAGCTCCACGCCACTCGCGTCGGCCAGCGACTCACGCTGGCGTGACAGCGCCATCTGCATGACCGGCCCCACGATCACCGCGATGAGGCTGAACACGACACCGATCAGGATGATGATGAGCACGGCGCGGGAATCGCGGGTCCGGATGCGAAAGGCGCCGTTCCACACGATGCTCGCAAGCAGGCCCGCCATGCCGATCATCGTCGTGACGACCAGGAGCAGGCGCACGTCGAAGTTCTTGATGTGGCTCATCTCATGGCTGAGGACGCCCTCGAGCTCCTCGCGGTTCATCATCTGGAGGAGTCCTGTGGTCACGGTCACGGCCGCATGCTGGGGATCCCGGCCGGTGGCGAAAGCGTTAGGGCTCGGGTCCTCGATCACGTAGACCTTCGGCGGCGGCAGCCCGTCTCCTATGGCCAGCGTCTCCACGATGTTGTGGAGCTGCAGGTACTGCTGCCGGTCCGCTTCATGGGCCCCCGCGGCCGCGAGCACGGTGGCCGAGCCAAAGTAGTAGGAGTACAGGGCGGCGCCAATCCCGAGGATGCCGAGGATGATCGCGCCGCCGATCGCAGCGGTCAGGCCGCCGCCGCCAAACTCTCCGATCACGAACCCCGCCAGGAGCCAGACGGCGATGAACAGCACGACCACGATCAGGCTGTTCCGCTTGTTCCGCGATATCTGGTGGTACATGCGCTTCGAATGCTACGAGGACTTGCGGTCGCTCTTGAGGACGGAGTTGCGCACCGAGGCCGCCACCCAGCGGCCCCAGATCTGCGCCCACACCAGGCCGTTGCCGAAGGCGGAGACGTCCTCCGAGTGGTGCTTGAAGTGGTAGGTCCACATCGAACGGTGCCGGTCGTAGAGCGCCGCGCGCCGCGCGCCGGCCGTGGAAGTCCTCCTCTGGTGCGCCGCGGCGGCGCTCGGTAGGTAGAAGACCTTCCAGCCGCCCAGCTTCAGCCGGTAGCAGAGGTCGACGTCCTCGCCGAACATGAAGTAGCGCGGGTCGAAGAAGCCGATCCGGTCGACGGCGCTCATCCGCAGCATCAGGCAGTCCCTGGTCCCGGCGTCCATCTCGTGCATGTCCGACTCGTCCAGGTGGCCCATGTTGTGGCGTCCGAAGCGACGGCTCCTGGGGAACAGCCGGCTGAGCCCGACCGTGCGGTAGAACAGGGTGCTGGGCACCGGGAAGGCGCGGCGGGCGTCGGGGTCCAGGCTGCCGCCCGGCATCAGGAGGCGTGGCCCGACCGCCCCTGCGTCGGGCCGGGTGAGCAGGAAATCGGACAGCCGGCCGACCGTCTGCGGGTCGACAGTGACGTCGGGGTTGAGGAGCAGGACGAACCTGCCCTGGCAGCGCTCCAGGCCCACGTTGGCGGCGCGCCCGTAGCCCAGGTTCTTCGACTCCAGCAGCACCGTCGCGTTTGGGAACTCATCCGCGACCGCTGCAGCCGAGCCGTCGGTCGAGGCGTTGTCCACGACCACCGCCTCCACCGGCACGTCGGTGGTGGCATAGAAAGCCCGGAGGCACTGGAGAACGAGCTCCTTTTCGTTGTGGCTGACGACAAGTGCTGAGACCATCGGCTTCGTCTGCTCGGGCATCGCGAACGAATTATCCGCGCCGGGGGCTGCGGTTCGCGTCGAGTAGAATGCCGAGGACTGTGGAGACCGGCGCTCGACTCGGTCTCCGCGAGAGGCTCGTTCACCTCAGCACGAACCGGCTGGTCCGGCAGAACCTCGTCCTTTTCGCCGGCGGGCTGGTGGCCGGGATCGGGGGTTTCGTGTACCACGCCATCGCCGGGCGCGTGCTGGGACCGGCGACCTACGGCGAGGTCGCGTTTCTCATCGCCGTCTACTCGGTGGGCACGGCGCCGGCCCTGATCCTCGTCGTCGTCCTGGCGCGCTACACGGCCACGCTGGTCGCGCGCGGCGACGCGGGCGTCCGAACGCTCATGACGCGGACGATCCGCCTGGTCGCCATCCCGGGCCTGGTCGCCGTGCTGGTGACGACGCTGATCGCGCGGCCCGTGGCGGAGTTCGAGCACCTCGGCTCGGCGCTCCCGGTGCTGATCCTCGGGTTCTCGATCGCGCTGATCTGGCAGGTCGCGATTCCCCGGGGCATCCTCCAGGGCCTGCAGCGGTTCACATCGCTCGCCCTGAACCTCGGGCTGGAGCTGGTCATTCGAACCAGCGCCGTGTTTGCCCTGCTGGTCGCAGGCTACGCGGTGTCGGGAGCGATGGCAGCGGTTTTCATCGGCCTGGCGTTCTGCTTCGCGCTCGGCATCTTCTCGCTGCGCGATCACATCCGCCGCAGCGGCGCGCGGGTTCACCTCCGCGTGATGGCGGGCTTCTCACTGACCGCCGCGGCCGGGATCATCGGGATCCAGATCCTCTACAACCAGGACGTGATCCTTGCGGAGCACTACCTCAGCGGTCACGCAGGTGGGATCTACGGTGGGCTCAACAAGATCGGGACGATCCTCTTCTTCCTCACCCTGAGCGTGAGCCAGGTGCTGTTCCCGCGCGTGGTCGAGGCCGTCGCCAAGGAGCAGCATCCGGGGAGGATCCTTCTCTCGTCGGCGGGCATCCTGGCTGCGCTGGGGGCGGGGGCGCTGCTCGTCTTCGCGGTGGTGCCAGGCCTGGTGGTCGGGGTCCTGTTCGGGCCGGGGTTTCGGGACGCGACGCCCTACGTGCTTGCGGTGGGGGTGATCGGGCTCGCGCTGTCGCTGGACAACCTGCTCGTCCAGTTCTTCATGGCGGTGCACGATCGCCTGTTCGTGCCGATCCTGGCCGCGGCCTGTGTGGCGGAGGCGACCCTGATCGTGCTGTTCCACAGCGGGGTCGGGCAGATCGTGACGGACGTGCTCGCCTCCCTGCTCGCGCTGCTCGCGCTCCTGAGCGTGAGGTGCTACCTCCTGCTGCCGACGCTGCGCGCCGAGAGCCTGGGCGAGGCCGAGATCCCCGTTTAAGCGGTAAGTCCCGCCTGCCCTTGCGGGCCTGCGGGACTTATAAGAGCGCTCGGCAACGACCTACTCTCCCACCGGGTTACCCCGACAGTACCATCGGCGCTGGAGGGCTTAACTACCGTGTTCGGAATGGGAACGGGTGTCTCCCCTCCGCCATAGTCACCGAACAGACGGGATTATACGGAGTTGAGAGCAACACCCAAGAGTTAACCGGTATCCTTGTCGGGCTGTGCGAATCGTAGTCAAGGATCCCGGGGAGTTCGAGCAGGCTCTCAGGGACTTCCGCCGCAAAGTGCAAGAGCAGGGGCTTGTGCGCGAGATGCGTCGCCGTTCGCACTACGTCCCGCCGTCGGAGGCCCGCAAGATCAAGAGCCTTCGCGCGCGGCGCCGCAGGACGCGGTAAGAACTACTCCAGCACGTCCGGCCGGACTGCCCGGCTCACCGCGACAAACACGAAAACCACTGTCCAGGCACCGATCACCAGCAGCGCGTGCCGCCCGTCGATCGTATTCAGCGGCGGCGCCAGGGCCCCCAGGGCCCGGTGGTCGGGCTCGATCAGCCCCAAGACGACGTTGAGATTGGGCCCCAGCAGGTATTCGGTGATGTTTGTCCATGGCCACTGGTTCCTCGTCGCCCGAGCGGTCAGGGCCAGGATGCCCACCAGGAAGTTGTCGATCGGAAAGAACGCCAGCGAACCCGCCATGGCGAAAGCAAGGCCACGCCCGAGGCCGGCCGCCGCGGCGGCCAGCAGGATGACGACGCCCATGCTGATGCCCTGGACGAGAAGCCAGTAGCCGAAGTCCTGCCACACGTCCGACCCGACCATGTCGAAGGTCAAGAGGTTCCCGGTCCACGAGGCGAACATGGCCTCCACGAGCCCGCTCACGATCACGATGTAGCCCACCAGCAGGGCGATCGCCACCAGGGCAAGCGAGGCCATCTTGGCGAC
>JBGOTG010000143.1:0-6722 GCA_041476405.1 Candidatus Dormibacteraceae bacterium
CGCTTCAAGAAGCTGAGGACTCCCGAACCGCCGGCCTAGGCCTCAAACCCCCTGATCGTCTCCATCACGAGGTCCTGCTCCGATTCGCTGAGCCGGTTGTAGAACGGAAGACGGACGAGGCGATCGCTAACGTCCTCCGTAACGGGACACTGTCCCTGCCTGCCTCCGAAGCGCCGGCCCATCTCGGACAGGTGCAGAGGGAGGTAGTGAAAGACGCTGAGGATTCCCTTGCTCTTAAGCCGCGCCATCAGCGCTTGCCGCGCCTCGAGACTTGGCATCAACAGGTAGAACATGTGGTACGGGTGCTCGCGATCCGCCGGCACGATGGGTAGGCGGGCGCCGACCTGCTGCGCCCAGGCGGCCAGGCCGTCACCGTATCGCTGCCAGATGCGCCTCCGCCTGGCCTGGATGGAGTCCCTTGCCTCGAACTGGCCCAGCAGCACGGCGGCCAGCAGGTCCGATGGAAGGTAGCTCGACCCGATGTCGGTCCAGGTGTATTTGTCGACCAGGCCCCTGAAGAAACGGCTGCGGTCGGTGCCCTTCTCGCGAATGATCTCCGCCCTTTCGATGAAACGCTTGTCGTTGATCAAGAGGGCTCCCCCTTCCCCGCAGCTGAAGTTCTTAGTCTCGTGAAAGCTCTGGGAGGCCATGCATCCGAACGTGCCCAATTGCTTACCGCGGTACGTGCCGAAGAGGCCGTGCGCGTTGTCTTCGACGACGGCCAGGCCGGATAGTCCTGCCACATGAAGGATGACCTCCATCTCGCAACCGACGCCGGCATAGTGGACGGGCACGGCGGCTCGCGTCCGCTCGGTCACCAGCTCCTCGAACTGCCGCTCGTCGAAGTTGAGGGTGTCGGGGCGGACGTCGATGAAGACAGGTTTCGCTCCACGCAGCACGAAGGCGTTCACCGTCGAAACGAAAGTGAAGGAGGGCACGATGACCTCATCGCCGGCCTTGATGTCGAGAAGGAGCGCAGTCATCTCGAGCGCATGCGTGCAAGAGGTCGTCAGCAGCGCTTTCGGCACGCCCAGCTGGGACTCGAGGTACTCGTGACATCGCTTGGTGAACATTCCGTCGCCGGAGATCTGGCCGCTGGCTATCGCGGCCTCGAGGTATTCGTGCTCCCGGCCCTCGAAGCTGGGCCGGTTGAAAGGAATCAGCCACTCATGGGCCGTCTTGCTCACGCGGCCGACCTCACGTAGTTGAGGATATCCGGCAGCGGATCGGGATCGATCTCGAACCACTTGACCCGTGGGTCGTGACGCCACCACCGAAGCTGACGGCGCGCGTAGCGCCGGTTGGAGCGGGCCATCGCCTTCGGCAGCTCCTCCAGCGTGAGCCGGCCGTGGATGTGTGCCAGCGCCTCCGCGTACCCGATGCCGGTCAACACCGGTGCGGTTTCGGGGACCCCGGCGTCGAGCGCCTGCTGCGTCTCGGCGACCAGACCTCGCTCAACCTGCTGCCGGCTGCGAAAGTCCAGCCTGCTGTCGATCACGGCAAGCGGCGCGGTCAGCCCGATCCGCAGGGCGTTCCACGGTGGAGGTGTGCGGGTGCGCAGGCGCCTGAGGGGCGGGCCTGCCGCCTGGAGCACTTCGATGGCGCGGATCATCCGGACCGGGTTCTGCAGGTCGACGCCGGGATCTTCATCCATGGCCAGCAGTCGCTCGCGCAATGCGAGTGCATCCAGGCGCTCGAGCTCCGCTCGGAGCTCGGGGTTCGGCTCGACGCCGGTGAGGCTGAACCCGTCGCAGAGTGCGTCCACGTAGAGCATAGTGCCGCCCTCGACGATCGCCCGGCGCCCACGCTTATCGATATCTGCCAAAGCTGCGCGCGCGCCCCGCACGTATAGGCCGGCGTTGAAGCTCGTCGCGGGGTCGACGAAATCGATCATGTGATAACGGACGGCGTGCCTGTGTTGCGGGCTCGGCTTGTTGGTGGCGATGTCGAGTTGCGTGTAGACCTGCTTTGAGTCGGCCACCACGACCTCGCCACCGAGCTCGAGTGCCAGCCTGAACGCGAGGTCCGACTTGCCGATGCCGGTGGGTCCGACGATCACCGGGACTGGCGGTGGCCGGCTCAGCGCTTGAGCCTGTACACGATGATTCCGTCCTGGTCGTCGCGCTGGTAGGTGTCCTCGAGGAACTGGTCGAACGCGGATGGTTTTCCGTTTTGAAGCTCGCGAACGGCGGGCAGGTCCTTGCTGAAGTCGATCTTGTAGTAAATGACCCACTCGACGGGCAGGATCTGCATCGACCTCTCGGTTCGACCGAGCTCGGCGGGCGGCGTCACACCCGGCACCAGGAACAGCACCGGCACCGGCGGCACCCGGCCGGTGATCAAGTACAGGGACGGCCCGGTGGGCATGAACGCGACAGCCTCGGGGTGCTGTGAGGTGAACTTCAGGGCTCCCGCCACGATGGGCGCACTGTCATACGTCGTGCAGATCGACCCTCTGGGCGCCGCCACCTCGCGGAGAAAGCCCGTGCCGTCCGTGTGGCAGACGAGGGCATAGCCCAGGACAAGGGGCGACAGCCCCGCAAGGTAGATCGCAGCGACCGGAACTACGGCCGCCGCGGCGACGATCCGGCCCGAACCCAGGCGGGCGAATATCCGCTTCAGGGGCATCGCCACCAAGGGTAGGGTGAGGCAGGAGCTCAGCCAGAAGTTCTGGTCGGACATGTGAACGATCAGGACACACGAGTAGAGGCCCACCGCGATGATCCCGACCAGCACCCACTCGGGTATCTCGGCCGGGCGGCTGCGATGGCGCCAGACGGCCACCGCGGTGCACACGGCGACTGCGATTGGCGCGATGACCGCGAGGAGCCAGTGCATTGGTATCGCCCACAGGGCTCCGAGACTGGCTTCCCAGAACGACGTGTCGTGTAGGAGGGCAGGCTGCCAGGGGAACGGCAGCGCCTGGCTGGCCCCAAAGGTCTGAAACGTGTACAGCACGTCGTCGGTGATGAAGGCAGGCAGCGCCCCGAGCAGGCCCAGGGTGGCCAGGACCAGCACACCAGGGATCGCCATCGCGACCAGCATCGGGACGACCGACCTGTCGATCCGCCGCTCGATCAGCCAGGCGGCGACGAGGCCTGCCAGCACCGCGGGCAATGACGACTGCAGCATGATCAGCGCCGCCGACGCCGCCAGCCCGGCCAGGACGAAGGCGCGCACCGGCGATTTGACGGACCGGGCGGCCAGCAAGGCCGCCGCCATGGCCAGGACGAAGGTGACCGACCAGAAGTGGTAGGGGGAGAACTCATTGAACACCGGAAGCCAGACGCCCCATAGCAGGGCGATCGCCGCCGCCCACACAGGCCCGACCAGCCTGCGCCCAATGTGGGCGACGAGCCCCGCACCGAGCACCATCGCCGCCCCCGTCAACAGGCGCTCGTTGACGATCGTGGCTCCGAACAACTTGAAGAACCCGGCGTAAAGGAAGATCGCGCCTGGCGGTATCGCCGCGAAGAAGTCGCGGTACGGCACCTGTCCCGAAGCAACTTGCATGGCCTGGCCGGCCAGAACCGCCTGGTCTTCGTAGATGTTGACCCAGCGCAGCCTTGGCACGATGGTGATCGCCACTCCCGCCATGGCCAGCAGCGGCCACAGCCAGGTCTGGGACGCCGCAGGCGACGGCCGCCGGCTCACCGGCTCATCGGTGCAGGTTCGATGCGGCCTCCACGAGAAGGGTCGCTCGCCGTCTGCCTCCCACGGCCGGCTTCGACGGCCAGCAGCACGAGCCAGCCGAGCGTGAAGACCAGCAGCAGGGCGGGACCGAAGCCCGCTGCGAGATACGTCGCCAGGAGGCCGACGGCCAGCCAGGCCCACTGCCAGAGGGGCACGGTGCTCCGCAGGTAGAGCCAGGCCGCGGGCGCGAGGATCGCGAAGTCCGAGGGGTTGTGGTACGGCGCCGTCAAAAGCGTCCCCAGGATGCCGGCGACCACCACAAGGTCGAGGCCCCGGCCCCGGAGCCGGTAGGCGATGACGAGGGCCGCGCCTCCGCATGCGAGCTCCAGGCCGAGCGTCACCGGTCCCGACCCGAAAAGACCCGCGAGCGTCCAGGCCAGGTTGGCGCCCTGGCCCTGCTCCAGGCTGAGCTCGGCCCGCAGCTGCTCGAGGCCCTGGCCGCCGAGGCTGGCGAGCGCAGCGGCGGTGAGGAGCGCCGCGCCCACGAGCCAGGCCAAGAAGAGGCGCCTCCGCCCGGCGACCAGCAGCGCGACTGGAACCACGATGGCAACCTGGGGCTTCAGCACCAGCGCCACCAGCACCAATCCGGCGAGCACCTCTCGGCCCCGCCTCGCGAGCCACCACGCCAGCACCGTCGCCGCAGCGATGAGGGGAACCACCTGGCCGGTCTGGATGGCGATGAGGACCGGGAAGGTGCAGGCGGCGGTCAGGAAGAGCGCCACGCGGCCGATCCCCCGGCCGGGTACCGCCAGCCAGCCGGCGGCGCCGAAGGCGGCTGCCGAGAGCCCCGCGAAGATCCAGAACGCCGGCACCAATGGCAGCGGCGCAAGCGGAGCGACCAGCCAGGCAACCGGCGGCGGGCTCACGAAGTACCGCCGCCAGTCGAACACGTCGGCGGCCGGGTGGAGCTGGTAGAAGACCTGCTGCTGGAGGCCGAGGTCGTAGATGCGGTTCCAGCCGTGCTCCATGCCGATGCGAGCGCCGGCGTAATAGTTGCTGAAGTCGAGAGAGTCGATGGTTCGCGGGAAGGCGGCGAAGAACAGCGGCAGGTACAGCCCTAACAGCCAGATGACGAGGACGACCGTGTACGCCGCCAACCAGATCGGCGGGCGACGGTTCAGTAGTTCCTCCTGAAGTGGCGGATCAGGTCCTGCCACTCAACGACCAGGCGCGTCGGGCGCCCGTGCGGGCACGTGACCGACTCGTCGGCGGCCTCCAGGTCGACGAGAAGCCTTCGCTGCTCCGTGATGTCGAGCACGTCGCCGAAGCGGACCGCGGAGTGACAGGCGAGCGCCGCCGCGGCCTTTTCCATCGCGTCGTCACCGCGGTTCTCGCTCAACGCTGCCAGCGTCTCCTGCACGGCGGCAGTGGCCCTGCTCGCGGGCATCTCGACCGGAACGGCGCTGATGCGCAGGCTGCGCGGGCCGAACTCCTCCAGCTCGAGTCCGAGGGCGGACAGCTCCGCACGATGGTCGGCGGCCGCGGCCATGAGCGAGGGCTCGACCTCCACAGCCTGCGGCATCAGCAACGGCTGGCTCATCCCGGAGCCGGTCCGGAACCGCTGCAGGAGGCGGTTGTAGAGGACCCGCTCATGCGCAGCGTGCTGATCCACCAGCACGAGGCCTTCAGGGCCTTCTGCGACCAGGTATCCGGCCCCGACCTGGCCGATCGGTCGCAGCATCGTCCTGGCGGCTGCCGTTTCGGCGACCGTGTCTGACACTGCGAGCGCGATGGTGGCCTCGTGCACCGTCGGCCGCACCTGTCGAGCATGGGCCGCCGGAGCGCTCTCCACCGACGTGTAGCGGTAGGGCAGGCTTCCGCCGAGCGCCGATCGCACTGCCCGCTGCAGCGCGGAGAAAACCGAGCCCTCCTCTCGAAAGCGGACCTCCCGCTTGGATGGGTGGACATTGACGTCTACCATGCCTGGATCGATGTCGATGTCGATCACCGCGACGGGGTGCCGTCCGCGCTCGAGCCTGCCCTGATAGCACTCCTCCAGTGCGTACACCAACGCTCGCGAGCTGATCGGCCGCCCGTTCACCGCGAGGACTATGCCATCTCGACTGCCTCGGCTCAGCCGTGGCTGGGTCACCACGCCTGACACCGGTGGCACACCCACAACGTCGAGCAGCTCCGCTGCCACCTGCGCGCCGTGGATGGCCGCCACCGCCCGGCGAAGGTCGCCGTCTCCGCTCGTGCTTAGCGCGGCTCTTCCATCCAGGTTGAGCTGAAACCTGACGTGTGGATGCAAGAGCGCATAAGCGCTCACCACGTCCTTGATCGCCGCCAACTCCGTCACATCCGACTTGAGGAACTTGAGTCGAGCCGGGACGTTGGCGAACAGGTCGTTGACCTCCATGGTCACTCCGGGCAGGAGAGGTCCGGAGCCCTGCTCGACGACCTCGCCGGCGCGCACGCGGATGCGCGCCCCCGCGCTGGAGCATTCGACGTCGGCGACCGATGCGATGCTTGCGAGCGCCTCGCCTCGAAAGCCGAGGCTCGCGATGGCCTCGAGGTCGGCCAGCCTCGTAACCTTGCTCGTCGCGTGCCTGACGAACGCCATCGGCAGGTCGTCGGCGGCGATCCCGGCGCCGTCGTCGCTGACCCGAATCGAGATCTTGCCGGCGCCGCGCACGTCGACGCTGATCCTCCGGGCGCCCGCATCGAGGGAGTTCTCGACCAGCTCCTTCACGACGGACGCCGGGCGTTCGATGACCTCCCCGGCCGCGATCGCGTCGGCCACCTCGGGCGCGAGGAGGTGAATCGCAGTCACCGATCCTCCGTCACTCTGGAGCGCAGCTCATATAGCTTCTGCAGAGCCTCGAGGGGGCTCAGCGAATCGGGCTCGAGCTCCTCGAGCTCCTTGCGCAGAGGGTCCGGGGCCATCTCCATCGGCAGGCCGAGCTGCTGCTCGGGCGGCTCAAGCGGGCGCTGCCGCTCCAGCTCCGCCAGCACCTGGCGGGCCCTCGCGATGACCCCCGACGGAAGGCCGGCCAGCGCGGCCACGTGGATCCCGTAAGAGCGGTCCG
>JBGOTG010000144.1:0-6702 GCA_041476405.1 Candidatus Dormibacteraceae bacterium
AGGCGGCTACCTCGTGATCCGCAAGCCGTGGCCGGCGATGCTGCGCGGGATCTACGGCGACCCCAAGAGATACGAGCAGACCTACTGGAACCGGTGGAAGGACATCTACTTCGTCGGCGACGGAGCGCGCATCGACGAGGACGGGGACTTCTGGCTGCTCGGTCGCGTGGACGACGTGATGAACGTCTCAGGTCACCGCATATCGACGATCGAGATCGAGAGCGCGCTGGTCAGCCACAAGGCGGTGGCCGAGGCCGCCGTCGCCGGTCGCAACGATGCGCAGACGGGCCAGGCCATCGTCGCTTTCGTGACCCTCAAGGGCGGGCAGGAAGGCTCGGCCGCGATGATGAAGGAGCTCCGGAATCATGTCGGCACGGTGATCGGCAAGTTCGCCGCGCCCGCCAACATCGTGTTCACGCCGGAGCTGCCGAAGACGCGATCCGGAAAGATCATGCGTAGGTTGCTGCGCGACGTCTCGGAGAACCGCCCGCTCGGCGACACCACGACGCTGGCCGACCCGACAGTCGTCGCCGAGATAGCGCGCCGGGGCAAGGAAGAAGCCGGCAAGGAAGAAGGCTAGGCCCTCTCGTCGCGGCCCCTTTTCGCAACGTTGGCTCAAACTTGCGGCAGTGACGCTCGACCCTGCGATTGAAGCCGAGGTGCCCGAGCGCGAGGCGAAGGCTCCCGAGCGTCCATCGGTAGCGGCTCCCCCGAAGCCGCGACGCCGCACGCGAAGCACCGTCAACGTCATCGCTGCCCTACTCGCCTCCGCCGCCGTTCTCTACGTTTCGTTCGTGGGTGCCGGGCCGCTCCCCGCGCTGGGTCCTGCGTTCAACCCGTCGACGGGCGCCTGGACCATTGCGGCGGACGCAGCCCCTGTGCAGAGCGATACGCTCACCATCGGCGGGCTCTCGCAGCCGGTTCGCGTCACGTTCGAGCAGGACGGCACCGCGCACGTGGTCGCGCAGACCGACCCCGACCTGTTCCTTGCGGTCGGCTACGTGCACGCCCGGTTCCGGCTCTTCCAGATGGACCTGATGCGCCGCCAGGGCGAAGGCCGGCTGTCGCAGGTCGTGGGCAAGGCCGCGCTGGACAGCGACAGGTTCGAGCTGCAGCTCGGCCTGCTTCGGACCGCCCAGCTCGAGTGGTCTCAAGCCGACGAGATCACAAGGGTGGCATTGAGCGCGTACGCGCGCGGCGTGAACGATCGCATCGACGAGGCCAAGCGCTTGCACCAGCTGCCCGTGATGTTCACGCTGCTCGGCTATCAGCCGGAACCGTGGACGCCGATCGACACCCTGATCGTCAAGGGCGACATGACCCAGACGCTCAACTTCACGGACACGCCGCTCGTGATGGAGCTGCTCGACAAGTCGCTGGGACCCGACCTCACGTCCAAATGGTTCCCCGTCCTGCCACCCAACCCGCAGTCGCCCTACGACCTGGGACCTTATGCGAGCCACACCAGCGTCGGCCCCATCGTCGCGATGCGCGCTGTCACGGACTCCGAAGCCGCCACCGCCGCGGCGCTCCACGACCGGCTGGCAGCGCTGCCGCCAGGGCTGATCGCGACGGGAGGCGAAAGCAACAACTGGGCGGTCGGAGGAGCCAAGAGCGCAAGCGGAGGCGCGCTTCTCGCGGGCGATCCGCACCTGCACCTGACGCTGCCCTCGATATGGTTCCAGCTCACCGAGGATTCGCCCGACTACCACACGAGCGGCGTCAGCATTCCCGGGACGCCTGTCGTTTTGATCGGCCACAACGAGCACATCGCCTGGAGCCTGACGGACGCGCAGAACCAGCAGACCTTCTTCTACGAGGAGCAGGAGGACAGCGCCCACCCGGGCCAGTATTTCTGGAAGGGCGCCTGGCAGGCGTATGACACCGTGAGCTACGACATTCCGGTCCTCGGAGGATCCACCGAGCATCTCACGGTGAAGCTGAGCGCACACGGTCCCGTGATCACGGAGCGAGGCCTGACGACATCGGTGTGGTGGGCCGGGAACCTTCCGTCGCAGGACTTCGAGGTCCTGATGAAGGTCGGGCAGGCTTCCGACTTCACGGGTTTTCGCGAGGCGCTGCGCGAGTGGCATTCGCCGACCCACAACTTCGTCTACGCAGACGACAAAGGCAACATCGGCCTGATCTCGGCGGGTTACTACCCGCTGGTGGCGAAAGGTCAGCCATGGCTGCCGATGCCCGGCACCGGCGAGTTCGACGTCACCGGCACGGTGCCGTACGACGACATCCCGCAGGTCTACAACCCACCCGACAACATCGTGTGGAGCGCCAACCAGCGCCAGGTCGGACCCGACTACCCCTACTACATCGGCACTGCATCGAACTTCTTCGACCCCGGTTACCGGGCCAACGAGATACACCGCGTCCTGAGCCAGGACGGAAAGCTCAGCGCCGCCGACATGATGGCGCTGCAGACCGACACGCGCGACTTCCTCGCGTCGGAGATGGTGCCCATCCTCGTGCAAGCGCTGTCCGGCGATCAGGCCACGCCCGCAGAGCAGCAGGCGCGAGATCTCATGGCAGCTTGGGACTTCCGGATGGACACCACGTCCGTCGCTGCTTCGATCTGGTGGACGTTCTGGCAGTCGTATCTCTCGCAAGCATTTGATCCCACGTGGACGGCAAAGAACATCACGGTGGACAGACACGAGCTCGACGACGCTTTGGGGCAGTACTTAGAAGCACTGACGCTCGCAAGCCGGCCGTCCTGTGCGGCGCTTTCCGGCTGCCCGGTAAGCCCGGGGGCGGAGTCCCAAGACGGCGCGTTGCGTGCGGCGTTCCACACCGCAGTCTCGAGCCTGACCAGCACGCTTGGCGCCGATCCGGCCACCTGGACGTGGGGCAGGATTCACACCCGCGAGCTCGAGAACCTCGCACAGGTTGAGGGGCTCAGCTACGGTCCGAAGCCCGACCGCGGCGACGGCAACACGGTGCTCGCCGCCGGCGGATCGCCGTCCACGCACGGTCCGAGCTGGAGGATGGTCGTGGACTGGGGCACTCACACGTTCAGCGGGGTCTATCCGGGCGGCCAGAGCGAGAACCCGGCGTCGAGCTGGTACGAGAACAGGGTCCCCACCTGGTGGAACGGCTTGCTGGCCCCGATGCTGTCAGCAGACCAGGCGGCCACCTCGCCCGCCGCCGTCAACTGGAGTCTGAAGCCGTGAAGGGGACGGGCCGGCTCATCGTCCTTGTCGCGGGTGCGGCTGTCTCGCTCGTCGGGCTCTTCCTCGGCGCGTGGTGGCTCACCTTCGCCGCCGGCCTGTTCGTGGGAGTGACGCTTCCGCGCGCGCGGCTTGCTCTCCCGACCGGCGCACTGGCCGGGCTTCTCGGATGGGGCCTGCCGCTCGCGCTGGAGCAGGATCGCTACGGCCTTGGACCGGCCGCCGCGAGCCTCGCCGCGATCATGGGCTTCACCGGCCAGCCCGCGATCCCGGTCGTCCTGACGTGCCTGGTCGGCGTGCTCTTGGGCACGGCCGGCGCGTGGCTTGCGTCAGCCGCCCGCCTGATGCTCGTTCCTTCGGAACGCTAGCAACACGTGCCCACTCCGATGCCTGGTGTCTCGATGACAGTCCAGTGGAGACCGCCGTCCTCAGTTCTCGCGATGCCTCCATGGACCGTCGCATAGCCGACGGCGGAATCGGCGAATACGACTTCGGCCGCGACTTGCGTCCCCTGGGAGTAGTCGGACGCATACGGGTGCCAGCTCACGCCGGCATCGGTTGTCTCCCTCGAGTCTATTAAGTTCATCATCTGGAGCCAGCGCGAAGCTGTCACGAGTCCAATCGAGGTGTCCCAGCCAACGGTGTCCTGGAAACCGAATGGCGCCCTGGTCCGGTAGGCCCAAGTTGCGCCTCCGTCGATCGAGCGGTATACATACTTGTGGAACTGGCTCGCGACAGTCATCAGCAGGGTGGAACCGAAGGCCCGAACAGGCCCACCCAGCATGCCGCTCCCGGCCGGGATATCGGGACTGAACGCGGGGTCATAGTCCGGCGGCGGAGGCAGGGACGCAGACGCAGTCCAAGTTTGCCCTCCGTCAGAGGTCCGATAAACCGTCGTTGGACCCGTGGGATCCTGCGAGATGAGGAAACCGTGATTGGAATCTACGAACGACATATGGTTCTTGCATTGATAGTCCGAGATACCGTTCGAGCCGAGTCTCTGCCACGACGCGCCCGCGTCTGTTGTATGCCAAACATTTAGATGCTGCAGAGCACACCGGTCGGAGAGGGGTAGCGGGGCGTCGACGGTCAGCCAGCCTTCCTGATCATTCACGAACGACATCTCCAGCGTGTCGGCTCCACCGTATGCAGGGCCAACGATGGGACGCTGCACCCAGGTTGTGCCCCGATCGGTGGAGCGGTACAGGTACTGCTTGGCCACCAGCGCCCAGATCACGTTGGTTGAAGGTGCGCTGAGCTGCACATTCGCTGGCAACGCGATTGGCGTTGGAGGTGCGGTAAGCACACCAACCACGCGGGAAGTCGTCGGCGTGGATGTCGCACCCGGTGTCGGAGTGGTCGCGGGACCCACCGGCGACTGGTTTCGAGACTGACGTGCCAGCAGAAGGACACCTACTGCGGCGATTACGAGGATGGCCGCCGCGACAGCAGCCAGCGCCGGCATGAGCTTGGACGGTGGCCTGTCTTGGGCAAGAGCTGCCGAGAGTCGGGCTCGAAACTCTGACGAAGGCGTTCCGCTGCGGGCATTCAAGGCGCGGCGCAGCTCACGTTCCTCGGGTGTCATCAATCAATCTCCATGGTCATGGCGGGTCGCAGTGCGGCGAGAGCTCGATGGAGACGCTGCCGGGCGGCTACTGTGGAGCAACCGAGCACCCGCGCGACCTCCTCGATCGGCAGGTCGAGGTGGTAGTACAGCGTCAGGGCGAGCAGGTGATGCCTGGGGAGGCGTTCGAGCCCTGCATCGAGGTCGATGCGCTCGGCCCACGTAGTTTCCACAGCGACACCGTGCTTTTGCACGCCGAGGTCATCGAGCCTGAGTACCTGCAACCACCGCGAGCGACGAGCTGTCCGGCACTCGTTGGCGACAATCGCAAGGAACCACGGCCGCAGCTCCGCTCCGGCTCGAAACCGATCGAACTTGCGCCAGCTCTTGAACGCGGCTTCCTGGACGGCGTCCTCAGCTGCGGTCCTGTCTTTGAGCATTGTCATGGCCAGGCGGAACGCCGGATCGAGGACCGGCTGCAGCAGCTTGGCGAACGCGGAGCTATCGCCCGCACTGGCGCGCTCGAGTAGATCTGCCGGCCGCCGATCATCAATCAAGGTTTCCGTACCCGGTTGTACGCGGGAACGGACCAATCTGTGACAGGGATCAGCCGGCGATTTCCCGGTACAGAGACTCCGTCTCCTCTGAGGGGGCCACGCCAAGCTCTGCCTCCAGCAGGCGCTTGCATTCGAGGTACGAGCGAATCGCCTCTCCCCGATCGCCGTTCCTCACCTGTATGCGCATGAGGCGCCGGTAGCCCGACTCGCGGTACGGCTCCAACCGCACCGCCTCGCGCGCGTGAGTCAGCGCAAGCTCGATCTCGCCGTTCGCGGCCAGCGCCTCGACCCGGCAATCCAGGGCTCTGACGAGTGCGCCGGCCAGCGCCGCTCGCCGCCCCTCCGCCCATGGACCATCGTCGCCGGGCAGGAACGGACGCCGCAGGATGGTCGTCGCGATCAGCGACGGTCCGTATGCGCCCTGCGGGTTGCCCGCCGCGACGGCGCCTTCGGCGGCGTCGACCCCCGCCAGCGCAGCCTCGACGTCGACCCACGTGTCGGTCGGCGCCGAGAACTGGTAGCACCCAAATGCGTTGCCGATGATGTGCGACCGGACGAGGCCCAGCGTTGCCAGACGCGAGCGGAGCCGGCTGATGATCGCGCTGAGGGCCAACGTCCACGAAGCGGGAAGTGAGTCTGGCCAAAGCGCCTCGGCAAGCTCGGATTGCGTCACCGCGCGCTTCCGCTCACTGACCAGGTAGGCGAGGACGAAGCGGCCCTGCGGCCCGCCCAGCTTCGACTCCCGAAGCAGGCGCCCGTCGCGCTCCGCCTGAACCTCACCGGTAAGGTAGATCCTTAGCAATCGGACTCCAAAGATTCCCCAAACACCACCGGCCAAGATGCTAAGCGTCGGGCCCGTTCGAACCAAGGAGATGCGATGAAGAAGCGAGTCGAGTGTGAGTGCGGTTGGGTGCTGGAGACCGACGACGAGGACAAGCTCGTCGCGGGCGTCATGCAGCACGCGAGTGAGGTCCACCACATGCAGGGTGTGACCCGCGAGCAGGTGCTCGCCCAGGCGAAGCCCGTCTAGCGCACAAGCCCTCCAGCCACCAGTCACGCCACCTCCGGGTGGCTTTGCGAAAAGGAGTCGACGTGAAATACCTCTACCTTCTCTATGCCGACGAATCGAAGATGCCGGCGCCCGGGAGCGCCCAGTTCACCGCGCAGAACGACGCGTACAACAGCTATTACGAGGAGATCAAAGACAGGTTCAAGGCGGGCGACCCGGTCCAGGGATCGAAGACCTCGAAGACCGTTCGCGTCCGGAACTCGCACACCGAGGCCACCTCGGGCCCGTTCACACACAGCGGTGACCAGCTGATCGGCTTCTACGTGATCGAAGCCGAGGACCACGACGAGGCCGTGAAGCTCGCCGCCAAGTGCCCGGCCGCCCACGTGG
>JBGOTG010000145.1:0-6631 GCA_041476405.1 Candidatus Dormibacteraceae bacterium
GCAGAAGAAGAGATACCTTGCGCCACTCCTTTCAGCAGAGGAGATCTGGTGCCAGGGCTTCAGCGAGCCCAACGCAGGCAGCGACCTGTCGGGCCTGCAGACCCGCGCGGAGGACAAGGGCGACCACTACGTCGTCAACGGCCAGAAGGTGTGGACCACGCTGGCCCACGTCGCCAAGTGGTGCATGTTGCTGACGCGCGAGCGCAACGAGGCGAACCCTCGCCACGGCCTCACCTACCTGCTGGTGGACATGGAGAGCCCCGGAATCGACGTGCGGCCGCTGGTGCAGATCACAGGCGACGCCGAGTTCAACGAGATCTTCTTCAAGGACGTCAAGGTGCCGAAGTCGCAGGTCCTCGGCGAGCCCGGCGAAGGTTGGGCCGTCGCCATGACGACGCTGCTTCACGAACGCGGCACGCTCGGGATGGCGCTTGCCACTCGCGCACAGATCACTGCCGCCGAGCTCGCCGAGCACACCCGCAAGCTTGGGCGTGGCTCTGACCCGCTGGTCCGGCAGAAGGTCGCGCAATACACCATCGAGGCGCGGGCCCTTCAGCTCAACGGCTATCGCGCTGTGACCGCGATGAAACGCAACGGCATTCCCGGCCCTGAGGGCTCGATCCTCAAGCTCATGTGGTCGGAGCTGAACCAGCGGATGGCCGAGACCGCGGTGGACGTCGCGGGTCCGGCGGGCCAGGTGGGCGACAGCACTGGCTGGATGTACCAGTTCCTGCGCTCGCGCGCGAACACCATCGAGGCCGGCACCTCAGAGGTGCTTCGCAACATCCTCGCGGAGCGCGTGCTGGGCCTCCCGCGCAGCCGCTAGACACGAGCCCCCGCATGACCGCGGTCGCCACACGCCGCGCCGGCACTGTACCTGAGAAGAAAGGCGTCGACCGCGCCGTCATGGCCGTGTTCGCCGGCCTCATGCTCGGGTCTCTCATCGCCTCACTCAACCTGACGCTGGTCGCGCCGGCCCTGCCCACCATCGTCGCGGAGCTGGGCGGCATCGCCGACTACAGCTGGATCCCCATCTCGGCGATGCTCGCGTCGACCATAGTCGTCCCAGTCGCCGGCAAGCTCTCGGACGTCTACGGTCGCAAGCCGCTCTACATGACGGGGATCGTGGTCTTCGCCATCGGGTCGGCGTTGTCCGGAATCGCGCCGAATTTCTGGTTCCTCGTTTTCGCGCGCTTCGTCCAAGGGGCCGGCATGGGCTTCATCATGCCTCTCTCGCAGGCGATCATCGGCGACATCATCTCGCCGCGCGAGCGGGGCAAATACCAGGGCATGCTCGGGGCGTCCTTCGGCCTCGCCTCGATCGTCGGCCCGGCCGCGGGTGGCTTCATCACCGATCACTACTCCTGGCGCTGGCTCTTCTTCGTCAACCTGCCGTTTGCGGTGCTGACGCTCGTCGTGGTCGCCCTCTACATGCACGTCCCCAACGAGAGGCGCAAGCATTCGATCGACGTCGGCGGCAGCGTCACGCTCTCTCTGGGCATCACGGCGGTGCTCCTCGCGACGGTCTGGGGCGGAAACCAGTATCCATGGAGCTCGTGGCAGATCATCGGGCTCTACTCCGCCGCCGCCGTGCTGCTTGTTGCATTTGGCTGGATCGAGACTCGGGCGCCCGAGCCGGTGCTGCCGCTGCATCTCTGGAGGAGCAGTATCTTCACCTTCTCGAACATCGCAGGCGTAGGCGTGGCGATGGCGATGTTCGGCGCGATCTTCTTTCTGCCCGTTTACGTGCAGGGTGTGATCGGCAACAGCGCCACCAACTCGGGCGCGATCCTGGTCCCGATGCTGGTGGCGATGGTGGTGACCAGCATCGGCAATGGGCAGCTGATGTCACGCACCGGGCGCTACAAGGTCCCGCTCCTCGTGGGCCTGGCGGTGATGGGCGCCGGGTTTGTGATGCTTGCCACCTTCGACGTCCACACGACCAACCAGACCGTTGTCGAGGCGATGATCCTCGTCGGGCTCGGCCTTGGCGTTTCGATGCAGACATACACGCTCGTGGTGCAGAACTCGGTAAGCCGCGAAGACATGGCGGTGGCCACGTCGGCGACACAGCTGTCGCGCTCGATGGGCTCTGCGATCGGGCTCGCGATCATGGGCACGATCCTGACCCAGGGCATGACCACCTCCCTGGCGCGCTATCTCCCGCCCGACGTGCTCAAGGGATTCCAGTCTTCAACTGTCAGCGCCGGCGCGGTGTTCGATCCCAGCCAGCT
The DNA here is from genome assembly GCA_041476405.1 of Candidatus Dormibacteraceae bacterium. GTDB lineage: Bacteria > Chloroflexota > Dormibacteria > Dormibacterales > Dormibacteraceae > Palsa-872. The sequence continues at coordinate 2,235 of JBGOTG010000145.1, forward strand.
CGCCAACCTGCCGCCCGCGATCGAATCAGCGATCCGTCACGGGCTCTCGGACGCGCTGCATCCCGTGTTCGTCGCAGGATTGGTGAGCATCGCGCTCGCGTTCGTCGCCACGCTCTTCATCGAGGAGATGCCGCTGCGCCAGACCGCCCACGTCACTGCTGGGCGGTCGCGTGCCGAAAGTGGTGAGGAGGCCAACCCGGCGGTCTAGCCGGCGGTCCAGAAGGGTGGGAGCGCACCGCTCGAGGAGCGGCGCACTCCCGACCTTTCCTGGCTCCTTTCAGACGGGCATCTGCTCCTGCTGCTGAGTCACGCTCAGCGGTTCTCCGGTTTCGAGCAGGCTCTTCATGCTGGCGGCGATCATCGACCAGCCGCCAGAGACCTGGTGGTACGTGGCCGTCTCGCCTTCGAACCCCGAGTGGATCACCGTCAACTTGCAGACGTCACCCATCGGCTCGATCTCGAAGGTCGCCATCGACGACTTGTCCTTCCTGACCTCGTCGTCCCAGACCGCCCGAAACGTGGTGACCAGCTTGCGCGGCCGGTCGGCTTCGACGACCTCGCCCTCGATCTGTAGCTCACCCTTCGGGTCGGTGAACCGATATGGCGAGCCGGGCTTCCAGTCCGATTTGACGGTGCCATTGAAGTAATAGCGCGAGGTCACCGTCCCGTCAGTCAGCGCCTGCCACAGGCGCTCCGGCGTCGTCTTGATGTACGTCACGTGCACATTCCGAGGTTGACTGCTCACCTGCTGATCCTCCTTTTGATCGGTGCTTGACCGGAAGCGGCTCGCCGGTCTCGAGATGGGTTCTTGGCTGGAGATGGCGGCCGCCCCGATTCTCCTTCCAGCTCGGATTTGATCGCGCCGATGGCCCGCAGCCACGGCTCCGCGTACTTGCTCACCCAGCGCTGGTGGATTTCCTGGATGGGCACCGGGTTCAGGTAGTGCAGCTTGCGGCGCCCGACCTTGCGCGTGGTCACCAGCCCCGCCTTCTCGAGCACCCTCAGGTGCTTCATGGCGCCGAACCTCGTCATCTCGAGGCCGGACCCCAGCTCGCCGAGCGTCTGGCCGTCGCGCGCGTAGAGGTTGTCGAGCAGCGACCTGCGGCTCGCGTCGGCCAGCGCCTTGAACACCAGATCCACACCGCCGCACACTATATGTGACTAAATGGTCACATGTCAAGCGGGCACTCGCGACATGATTCCGCTCAGTGGATTCCGCTTCGCGCCCCCTGCCTCGGGTCCTGTGGTCGTTCTGGCTGGCATGCGGCCTGGCGGCCACCGGAGCTATCACGCCTCTGGTGCTCGCGGCGGGCGACATCAGCCGCATCTCGGGAGTCGCGATCCCCTTCGGCATCGCCGCAGGCTCGATGGCCGTCAACGCGCTCACCTATCAGCGCGGTCGGTCGCTGGCCACCGCCCTTTACGTCATCGCCTGGATGGCTGTGGTCTACGGAATCCTGCGGATGATCGCGGTCCCGCTCGAGGAAGCCGTGGTCGGCGCCTGCCCGGCCGGGGCGAGCAGCTGCTCGCCGGGATTTGCGCGTCCGTTCGCGAGCAGCGAAAGCCTGGCGATCGGGGTTGGCATCGTCACCGGTGCGCTCGCCCTGCAGGTCGGCTATTTCGGCTTGAGGGCCCTGTACCGGAGCACCCGACAGCAGCAGCCTGCTGCTTACGCGTCTCCCCCGCCGCAGCGGGTCATCGCCCCGATTGCTACGGCAAGCGCTGTGCAGTCACAGGCCGACGCGCCTGTCGTCGCGGAGCCCGCGGCAGTCGAGCCCGCGACCGACGCGCCTGTCGTCGTGGAGCCCGCGGCAGTCGAGCCCGCGGCCGACGAACTGCCGGCTGCCAGTCCCGCTCCGACCGCCCGGCCACCCCGCAAGCCGAGGGCCAGGCGCTCGCCGAAGCCGGCGGCAGAACCGGCGCCTCTCGCAGGGGCCGCCGAGCTCCCAGCTCACCCCGAGTCGGCCGAGCTCCCCGCCCACATGGAGCAGGCCGAGCTGGCCGCCCATACAGAGCAGGCCGAGCTGCCCGCGCACGCCGAGCCTGCCGAGCTGCCCCCGCATTCGGGCGACCAATCGTCGACCTGAGCGCCATATAGACTCGACGGCACATGGATTTCGCTTTTTCCGAGGAGCAGGAGATGCTCCGCAGCGCCACGCGCGATTTTCTCGCCAAGGAATGCGGGTCCAAGGTCGTGCGCAAGCTCATGGAAGGTGAGGATGCCCACGACCCCGCACTCTGGAAGAAGATGGCGGGTCTCGGCTGGACCGCGCTGGGCATCCCGGAGGCGTACGGCGGGGCCGGCAGCTTCCTCGACCTTGTCGTCGTGCTCGAGGAGTGCGGCCGCGCGCTCCTTCCCGGGCCTTTCTTCGCCACCATGGGTCTGGCCGTGCCCGCGCTCATCGAAGCGGGCACCGAGGCTCAGAAGAAGGAAGTCCTCAGCGCGATCGCCGACGGCAAGGCCCGCGCCACGGTCGCCTTCACAGAGCCGTCAGGGCGCTGGGACGCCGGCGGGGTGACGCTCGCGGCCAAGCCGGTCGGGGGTGGCTGGCGGCTCGATGGCGTGAAGCTCTTCGTGCCGGACGCCGAGGGCGCCGACTACACAGTGGTGGCGGCGCGGACGCGCGGCGAAGGCGAGGAGGGGATCTCGCTGTTCCTCGTCAGGGGCCGGCCGAAGGGCATGACGGTGACTCAGCTGAAGACCCTCGACATGACCAGGCGCTGGAGCGAGATCCGTTTCGACGGCGTCGAGCTGGATGCCGATTCACTCATGGGCGCGCCGGACAAGGGCTGGCCTCCCCTGAAACGCGCGCTCGAGTGGGCGACCGCGGCGCTGTGCGCCGAGATGGTCGGCGGCGCGCAGAAGGTGCTGGAGGCCTCGACCGAGTACGCGAAGATGCGGCACCAGTTCGGCAAGCCGATCGGCATCTACCAGGCCGTCTCGCACAAGCTCGCGGACATGCTCGTGCTGTCGGAGAGCGGGCGCTCCGCGACCTACTACGCGGCCTGGACCGTCGACGCCGACGCGCCCGACCGCTCGCTCGCATCGTCGATGGCGAAGGCGTATGTCTCCGACGCGTATCGCAAGGTCGCGGGCGATGGAATCCAGGTGCACGGCGGCATCGGCTTCACGTGGGAGCACGACATGCACCTCTATTTCAAGCGGGCGAAGGCCTCAGAGGTGACGCTCGGCGATGCTACGTACCACCGGGAGCTGGTGGCTCAGGCGTTGGACCTGTAGGACAGGCTCCGGAAGCCTCGGCTACGTTTGGACGGTGCCGACGAACCGGCCCGGGAACCCGAGCGAAATTACCGTTCCGGGGGCGCTCAGGCGTACATAGGCCATGTTCGGGTTTGGATTCAAGGGGTCAACCAAGCCGCCGATCAACGTACTTGAATCCAGCCAGCCGCCTGGATAGAAACCAATTTTGATTCGGGTACCGGAGCGGGCAACCACCTCCGTCGCAGCATTGATTCCAACCGACACGTGCGCCTCGTCCGGAGCCAACTGCGGGTCGTAGACGGTGGGGTCGTCCGACGTGAGCGTGAAGGCCCATAGCTCGCTGCCAGCCGCTCGACGCACGCTGACTGTATCGCTATACGTCCCCGACGCATTGGTTATGAGCGGTTTCAGGCATGCGAAGTCGCCGGTGGCCGCAATCTCCCAAACCTGGCAAACGTTCGGGTCGGAGATTTGGCGCAGAACCTTCCCAGTGCCGGCATCGATGCGCACGGGCAGGCCAAGCGTGGACGCCGGTCCTCCGCCCTGGCTGGCCCACGCCGCCGGAAACGTGCCGGACGGTCCAACGGCATCCCAACCCGTCAGCGCCATCACCTTGTTCGCGTCGTTCAGGCTCTGGCGGTAGAGCAGCGTGCTCGTTCCGCCTGACAGCGACGAGTAAACATCGAGCGTCAGTGCGCCCACAGGCTTCGCGCCGGTGCAGGTGATCCATTTCGGTGGGATCGTGAGCACAGTTCCCAGGAGGCGATCGCCTTTAGGACTTACGGCGAACGAGAGCATCTGCTGGCTAGACGTCATTGGAAAGGTGGCCACTTTGGTGACCTGGCCGGTGGGAGAAAGGCTCCGAACGACTCCCTTACCGTCGGCGAAATAGACCCGGCCGGCCGCCACGTACGCCGATTGCGGAAGTATCGCGCCCATGCATCCCACGTCCGGCACGGGCATGGGAATGAATGTGGTCTTGGCCCTGGCGTAACCGTCGAGCCCGGCGATGGCGACTGTGTTCCATGTGTATGCGTTTGCGGTGCCCTTGGCCTCGAGAACCCCGAAAAGTAAGGGACCGGGGGTGGTTGGGGACGGACGTGAGCTTGGGCTCGGGCTCGGGCTGGGGCTCGCGGCGGCCGTCGGAGTCGTGGCTGCGGCAGACGGCGAGGCC
>JBGOTG010000146.1:0-6568 GCA_041476405.1 Candidatus Dormibacteraceae bacterium
AATCAGCCGTGCTGGGCCGCCACGGCGTACTGGAGTGCCTCTTTAGATGACCACAAAGGTCGGTATCAACGGCTTCGGACGTATTGGCCGCAACATCTATCGCGCGGCCCACCAGATGAGCCCGGACTTCGACATCGTGGCCGTCAACGACATCGGCGACGCCGCGACCTTCGCGCACCTTCTCAAGTACGACACCGCGCTGGGCACCTTCGGGCCGGCGGTGTCGGCGAGCGGCGACGCCATCAAGGTGGACGGCCGGACTGTCAAGTTCCTCAGCCACCGAGACCCGGCCGAGCTGCCCTGGAAGGACCTCGGAGTGGACATCGTCGTGGAGTCCACGGGTCTATTCACCGACGCGAACAAGGCGCGAGTTCATATCGACAAGGGCGGCGCCAAGAAGGTGGTCATCTCGGCTCCCGCCACCAACCAGGATTACACGGTAGTGATGGGTGTCAACCACAAGGGCTACGACCCGAGCCTGCACAACGTCATCTCCAACGCAAGCTGCACCACCAACTGCTTCGTGCCGGTCGCGAAGGTCCTGAACGATTCGTTCGGTATCGAGCGCGGCATGATGACCACGGTCCACGCGTACACGTCGGACCAGAAGTTGCAGGACCTGCCACACAAGGACCTGCGGCGTGCGCGGGCGGCGGCCGACAACGTGATTCCCACCTCCACGGGAGCGAACCGAGCGGTGGCGGAGGTCCTGCCCGAGCTGGCGGGCAAGTTCCAGGGAATGGCCTTCCGCGTGCCGCTGCTCGACGTCTCGGTCGTCGACCTGACCGTCGAGCTCAAGAAGGCCACGAACGTAAAGGACATCAACGCGGCATTCGACGAGGCCGCGAGCGGCGAGCTCAAGGGCATTCTCGCGGTGAGCCACGAGCAGCTCGTATCGTCCGACTTCAAGAGTAATCCCCATTCCTCGATCGTCGATGCGCCGCTGACACTCATGCTCGGCGACCAGTGGGCCAAGGTCGTGAGCTGGTACGACAACGAGTGGGGCTTCAGCTGCCGGATGGTCGACCTCATCACCTACATGGCGGCGCGACTCTGAAAGCTTCGATCACGTCCGTCGACGTTGCAGCCAAGCGTGTCCTCGTGCGCGAGGACCTCAACGTGCCGATGGCTGGTGGGACCATCACCGATGACACGCGCATCCGGGCGGCCGTCCCGACGCTGAAGCACCTCGCGGAGCGGGGAGCGATCGTCATCGTCATGTCTCACCTCGGCCGCCCCAAGGGGGTCGACCCGGCGCTGTCCCTTCGACCGGTCGCGGCGTCGCTCGCGAAGGCTCTCGACATCGAGGTCCAGTTCGCGGAGGACTGCGTAGGGGAGCAAGCGCGTGCGGCTGTCGAGAGGCTGCAAGCGGGCCAGGTATTGCTGCTCGAGAACGTGCGGTTCCATCCCGAGGACGAAGCCAACGATCCCGACTTTGCAAAGGAGCTCGCCGCCCTGGGCGAGCTGTTCGTCAACGACGCGTTCGCCGCCTCGCATCGCGCCCACGCCTCGGTCGTCGGAGTCGCGGCTCATCTGCCCGCGTACGCCGGCGAGCTCATGGAGGCCGAGCTCGAGGCCCTTCACCTGGCGCTCGACGAGCCCAAGCGTCCGCTGGTGGCGGTGGTCGGGGGCGCGAAGGTCTCCAGCAAGGTGGGTGTGCTCCGACACCTGCTGGAGAAGGTGGACTCACTGCTCATCGGAGGGGCGATGGCCAACACCTTCTTCAGGGCGCAGGGCTACCCAACCGGCAGCGGCCTGGTGGAAGATGCCGCTCTCGACGATGCGACCAACGTCAGGAAGAAGGGAGGCAGCCAGGTGGTGCTGCCTGTCGACCTCGTCTGCACGAAGCGGCTGGAGGCCGGGCAGCCGACGCGGATCCTTCCCGCGGATGCAGTCGAGCCCGGATGGATGGCGGTGGACGTCGGACCCAAATCGGTGGCCGAGTTCGGCAAGTACATCGCGTCCGCGTCCACGATCGTCTGGAACGGACCGATGGGGGTGACCGAGATCCCTGACTTCAGCGAGGGCACGAGGGCGGTCGGCGAGGCGATCGCGAACTCAGGCGCGTACTCGCTGGTCGGCGGCGGCGACACTGTGGCCGCGATCGATTCGCTCGGTCTTGCGGATCGCTTCTCGCACGTTTCGACCGGCGGCGGCGCAACTCTCGAGTACCTGGAGGGCAAGGAACTGCCCGGCGTCGCGATTCTCAAAGACGTGGGCAATTAGTTGGCCGTAACGCAAAAGCCCCTGCTCGCAGCCAACTGGAAGATGAATCCAGCCGATGGCGGCGCCGCCCTCGAGCTCGTGAAGGGCATCCTTCCGGTCGCCGTCCCCCTCATCGACCAGGTGGAGATCGCGCTGTTCCCTCCCTTCCCGTGGCTGCTGGGCGTCGCCGAGGTACTGGACCACACAGGCGTCCAGCTGGGTGCCCAGAATTGCTTCTGGGAGACCTCTGGCGCCTACACGGGAGAGGTTTCGCCGGCGATGCTCAAAGGCTGGTGCCAGTGGGTGATCGTCGGGCACTCCGAGCGCCGGGCGCACCTCGGCGAGACCGACGACATGGTGGCGCGCAAGGCCGCTGCGGCGCTCGCCAACGAGCTCAGCGTGATCATGTGCGTCGGCGAGCTCGACGAGCAGTACGTGGCAGGGAAGGGCGATGAGGTGGTGACCCGCCAGGTCAAGGCCGGCCTGGCCAACTGCTCTGCGGACGACTCATCGCGCCTCGTGATCGCGTACGAGCCGGTATGGGCGATCGGGACCGGCAAGAGCGCCGACCCCGAGCACGCATACAAGACCATGAGGCTGATCCGAAGGGTCGTGGGGGAGGTCATCGGCGCCGGCGCGGCGCGCAAGGTGCGGGTGCTCTACGGAGGAAGCGTGAACTCGACCAACGTCGAGTCCTACGTCGAGCTGCCGCTGTGCGACGGCTGCCTCGTCGGTGGCGCCAGCCTGAAGGCGGACGAGTTCGCGCAGATCATCACCGTCACGGCCGAGGTCTATCGCCATCGCTAGCTCACCGGGAGTTCTCGTTCTGCTCCGGCACGGTCAGAGCACGTGGAATCTCGAGAACCTCTTCACCGGGTGGCATGACGTGCCGCTCAGCGAGCATGGTGTGGCTGAGGCCAGGGAGGCCGGCCGCCTCATGGGGCAGGCTGGGCTCGCGCCGCAGGTGGTCCACACGTCGCTCCTGGTTCGCGCGATCCAGACCTCAGATCTCGCTCTCGCTGAGATGGGGATGACCTGGATCGCCGTTCGCCGGAGCTGGCGTTTGAACGAGCGCCATTACGGGGCGCTGCAAGGGCTCAACAAGCAGCAGACGGCGTCGAAGTACGGTGCGGAGCAGGTGAAGCTCTGGCGCAGGAGCTACGACGTGCGCCCGCCCGAGCTGGACACGTCGGACGAACGCCACCCGTCACACGATCCACGCTACTCACGCCTGCCTCCGGAGCTGCTGCCGAGCGCGGAATGCCTGAAGGACGTGGTCGTCAGGATGCTGCCCTACTGGTTCGATGACATCGTCCCGGACCTGCTGAACTATTCGTGCGTCCTCGTCTCCGCGCATGGCAACAGCCTCCGCGCACTGGTCAAGCACCTGGACGGCCTGACCGACCAGGAGGTCGTGGACCTGGACATCCCGACCGGCGTACCTCGCGTCTACGAGCTCGATTCGGCGTTTCGGCCCACGTCGTGGCGGTACCTGGGCGATGCGAAGGAGATCGAACAGAGGGCCGCTTCGGTGCGGCGCCAGGCGGGCGGTCCAGAGCGGGGTTCCGCTTAGTGCTCGGCGCCGGAGGCCAGCACGTGTCTGAGCGGCGGCCCTTAGCCGCCTGCCGCTGATACACCGCCGAGCCTCCGTCGCCGAGCACTTAGACTGATTGCGGCAATAGACAAGTAATTCGAATTAAGGGGGTTCCCGCTATGGCTTACGTGCTTCCGCCGCTTCCGTATGCGTTCAACGCGCTCGAGCCGCACATCGACGCGCAGACCATGGAGATCCACCACGACAAGCACCACGCGGCGTACGTGAACAATGCCAATGCCGCGATGGAGAAGTACCCCGAGCTGGCATCGAAGTCAGTCGAGGACCTGCTGTGGGGAATGGACACGCTCCCGGCGGACATCCGGACCGCCATCCGCAACAACGCGGGCGGTCACTCGAACCACTCGATCTTCTGGACCATCATGGGTCCGGGCGGCGGTGGCAACCCGCCGGGAAGGTTGGGCGACACCATCAAGAGCACCTTTGGGAGCTATGACTCCTTCAAGGAGCAGCTCCAGAAGGCAGGCGTCGGCCAGTTCGGCAGCGGTTGGGCCTGGCTGGTGGCGGACAAGCAGGGCAAGATGTCCATCAAGGCGTACCCGAACCAGGACAGTCCCTACATGGAAGGCCTCACGCCGATCATGGGCGTGGACGTGTGGGAGCACGCCTATTACCTGAAGTACCAGAACAAGCGGGCCGACTACATCGCGGCGTGGTTCAACACACTGAACTGGAAGGCGATCGAGGCTCGATTCTCGTCGATCTGGGTTGCCTAGAATCGCCTGGTTGGAAGGCTTGCCGCATGACTAACGTCAAGCACGCGCTGATCATCATCGAGGCGGTGATCGCCGTCCTGCTGCTGGCGGGCGTCCTGGTGCAGACGCCGAAGGCGTCCGGCCTGGGCGGCACGATCGGCGGTGGGGATGGGGGCATGGGCGGCGGGTACCGCACCCGCAGGGGTCTGGAGCGTCAGATCTACTGGACGACGTGGGTCCTGGTCGCCGCCTTCCTCGTCTGCTCGCTGGCCAACATATGGGTGAGCGCACATTTCCCATAGGCGTCTGGCCGCCATCGCCGCCATCGCGGCAGCGGGGCTCCTGGGCTGCCAGCCGGTCGCCACGGCACCCAAGCCCGCGCGCGGCGGCACCGCGGTCGAAGCCCTGGTCGGGGCTGCGGGCGTCCTCAACCCTTTGTTCGAGGTCGACGCCACGACGCGCGACATCGACAGCGTCATCTACCAGGGCCTTACGACCATCGACGCCCAGCAGAACGTCGTAGGGCTCCTGGCCAGCTCCTGGACGATCTCGCCGAGCCATCTCTCGTACACCTTCCAGGTTCGCGACGGAATCAAGTGGGCGGACGGCCAGCCGTTCACGGCGGACGACGTCCTGTTCACGTTCCACGTCCTGCAGGACCTCGAATACCAGCAGCCGGGCGCTGACTCGTGGCGGCAGGTGGGGGTCGCCCCGGCCGGCCCTGGAAAGGTGATCTTCACGCTCCGGTCGCCGAGCGCTTCGTTTCCCCTGGCGCTGCGCATCGGGATCATCGCCAAGCACCTGTTCAACGGGATGTCCCCGCCTCAGATCGCGGCAAGTCAGTTCAGCGGCGTCCAGGCGATCGGCACGGGTCCATTCAAGGTCTCCGCGATCAGCCCGCTGGCGGTCACTCTGGTCCGCAACACGAACGCGGATCCCCAGCCGTACCTGGACCACCTGATCTTTCGCACCTACTCGACCAACCCGGCCACCGACCCACAGGCGGCCATCGACGGCGTCGTGCATGGCGCGGCCGACCTCGTGGGCGGGCTCGAGCCCCAGGAGGTCGGCACGCTGCTGCGCAGGAGCGACATGACGGTGCTGGATGTCAGGACCTTCACCGACGCATTCGTGTCGATGAACAACGAAGGTCCCGGCAAGCCTTTCTTCAGCGACCCGAAGGTGAGGCTCGCGCTGACGCAGGCGGTGGACCGTCAGGCGATCATCAACGACGTGATCGCCGGTCGCGGCGATCCAGACCCCGGTCCGATTCCCACCGCCGACTGGGCCTATTCGGCGGCGGCCGCGGCCAGGTACCCCTACGACCGCCTCACGGCGGACAAGGCGCTCGAGACAGCCGGATGGAAGCTGGCGCCTGGCGCCAAGGTGCGAACCAAGAGCGGGGTTGCCTTCAGGGTCGAGCTGGTCACCGTCGGTTCGTTCCCCAACTTCCAGATCGCCGACGCCGTGGCAGGCCAGCTGCTCACCGTCGGCGTTCAGGCCGACGTGCGCGCAGTCAGCCCGTCGGCGCTGGTCCAGACGTATCTGCTCGGCCGGAACTACCAGATGGCGCTGGTGGCTTTCGACGTCGGGTCTGACCCGGACCAGTACTCCCTTTGGCACTCGGGCGCCGATCCCGGCACCATCAACTTCGCCTATCAGCACGGTTGGGGCGTCATCGACATGGACCTCGAAGTCGGGCGCGCAGCAGTCGAGCAGTCCGCGAGGCTGGCCGCATACATCGACTTCCAGATGCTGATCGCCGACGCGGCGCCTGCGATCTTCCTGTACGCCCCGCACTACGACTACGCGGTGTCGCAGCGCGTGCACGGCGTGCGCCTCAATGGCGTGATCGAGCCGGCGGACCGGTTCCAGTACGTGACCCAGTGGTATGTCAACACCACAGGCTGACCTAAAGCCGGCGCGTGATCACCCGGGGATATTCGGGAAAGTAGCGCTCGATATCGGAGAGCCAGAACCGGCTCAGGATGCTCTGCGGCGGCTCGCGCTCGAGGAGGAACTCGAAGCTCCGCCTGACGAGCTCTTCGACTGA
>JBGOTG010000147.1:0-6532 GCA_041476405.1 Candidatus Dormibacteraceae bacterium
CAGTAGGCCCCGCCGTAGTCCTTGCGCGTGATCACGGTCAGCTTCGGCACCGTCGCTTCCGCGTAGGCATACAGGAGCTTGGCTCCGTGGCGGATGATCCCGCCGTGCTCCTGGTCGCGCCCGGGCAGGTAGCCCGGCACGTCCACGAACGAGACGATCGGAATCCCGAAAGCGTCGCAGAAGCGGATGAACCGGGCCGCCTTCACCGACGCATTGATGTCGATGGCGCCGGCCAGCACCTTGGGCTGGTTGCCGACGATGCCGACCACGTGCCCACCCAGCCGGCCGAGCCCGATCACGATGTTCGGCGCGAAGAAGGGCTGGACCTCGAAGAATTCGCGATCGTCCAGCACGCGCACGACCACGTGGCGCATGTCGTAGGGCTTGTTGGGCGCCTCCGGCACAATCGTCTGAAGCTCGGGGTCCGCGCGCTCGGGGTCGTCGGTGGTCGGCAGGTAGGGCGGGCGTTCGCCATTGCTCGAAGGCAGGTACGAGAGCAGTTTGCGGACCCCGGCGGCGCACGCCTGCTCTGTCCGTGGCAAAAAGTGCGCCACGCCCGAGGTCACGTTGTGGACGTCGCCACCGCCCAGCTCGTCGAAGGAGACGCTCTCACCGGTGACCACGCGGATGACCTCCGGGCCGGTGATGAACATGTAGCCCTGGCCCGCGACAATGAAGATGAAGTCGGTGATAGCGGGCGAGTAGACCGCTCCGCCGGTGCAGGGCCCGGCGATCACGCTGATCTGCGGGATCACGCCGGAAGATCGAACGTTGCGGAAGAAGATCTCCGCGTACCCGGCGAGGGCGACCACGCCCTCCTGGATGCGCGCGCCACCTGAGTCGTTGATGCCGATGATCGGCACGCGGTTGCGCAGCGCGAGCTCCTGGATCTTGACGATCTTCTCGGCGGTGACCTCGCCCAGCGAGCCCCCGAACACGGTCGCGTCGTACGCGTACACCGCGACAGGGCGGCGGTCGATCTCGCCGAAGCCGGCCACCACGCCGTCTCCGGCGATCCGCCGCTCCTCCATGCCGAAGCCGTAAGCGCGGTGGGTGGCTAACACGTCGAGCTCCACGAACGAGCCCTCGTCGAGGAGCATCTCGATTCGCTCGCGGGCGGTGGCCTTGCCTGTGGCGCGCCGCTTGTTAGCTGCTTCGTTCTCCGAGTGCAGGGCCTGGTAGCGCCGCTTGCGGTACTGGTTGATCTTCTGCTCGGATACCGTGGTGGCGACGCGCTCGGGTGCCTCGACGCCCTCCATCGCGGGCGCGGTGCGTCGCACTGGCGTGAGGCTTTTTGGTCTCCGGGCGGCCATAGCGCATATGGTAGGCGCCGTGCCCAAGCACAGCCTTTCGCGCAGGGGCACGTGCGGCCGCAGCAGGCCGCTCGCCGATTGATCCATCGACTCGGGCGGGCGGCCGCCGATCTCTTCTCGCGACCCGCCCTGTATTGGGCCCTCGCCGCAGTGTTCTGGATTCGGGTCGCGGTGCTCACCGCAGTCGTTCAGCGGCGCCCTGACGCGGAGTTGTTGTGGGAGGGCGCGCGCGCGTACCTGACCAACCCATCGCACATGTACGACCCGGCGGCCGACTACCTGGCCCGCACCCACCTGATCGCACCGGCCGGCGGACTCGAGTCTTTCGTCGCCCCGCCTCCAGTGGCTGCGCTTGCGCTGCCGATCGCGATGCTGCCGAAGGATTTCGCCGTCGACGTGTGGACTGTCATCGACAGCGTCGCGCTCGTCGCCGGGCTCGCCATTCTCTATCGAGTCGTGGCGACGCGCCATCCGATCGCCAGGCCGGCGTTCTGGCTCATCGCCGGCTATTTCACGCCGGTGTTCGCCGACCTTGGCGCCGGGCAGCGCGGGGGCGTGATCCTGCTCGGCGCAATGGCCTCCATATGGCAGGAGTCACGCCGGCCGTGGCTGGCCGGCGCGCTGGGTGGGCTGGCGACAGCCATCAAGTACTACCCCGCCGCGATGGTGATCGGCCCTGGGCCGGCTCAGCGCATCCGGTATGCCGCCGCGCTCGCCGCGGTCGGTGTCGTGGTCACGGCGGTCTGCTTCATCCCGCTCGGTGCAAGCGGAGCCATCTTCTACTACCAGCACGTCCTGCTGCCTTCGCTGGCCTCGCACAACCCGGACTGCGCTTACGACTCCGTGCGCACGCTGTTCACGCGCACCATCGGCGGTGAGCCGTTCGTGCAGCCGACCGGGACGGGCCTCGTGATGGTCGAATCGCCGCTGCACCTAAGCGGTCTCGCCATCCTCCTCTCGTACTTGAGCGCGCTGCTCTTCGCGGGTGGGGCGGCCTGGGCCGCCTGGCGCAGCGGCTGGAATCCCGCGTACGGGATGGCCGTCGGCTTCGCGCTGGGCGCGCTGATCCCTAATGAGGTGTGGCCGTACCAGTGGCTGCCGCTGCTCCCGCTGATCCTGCTGGTCACGATTCGTGCGATCGAGCGGCGGCGGGCGTCGACCCTCGTCATCATGGGTGTCTGCCTGCTCGGGTTCTACCGCCAGCCGTGCGACCTGTTCTTCCCAAATCTGTGGACCATCGCCGGCATCGGGGTCTTCGCGCTGGCGCTATGGGAAAATCGCCTTTTCCGTAATGAGGTCGGATCGACCTCGCAATAGAGAGGAGAGATGGCGAAGAGCCGGCGCCGCCGCAAGAACGTCATCGGGGCCTCGGCGACCTGGCTGGCGAAGGCGATCAGGACCGGTCGCATCTCGTCGGAGGAGGTCGTGAGCGCCCACATCGAGCAGATCGGCGCGATGAACCCGCACTTGAATGCGGTGGTCCGCACTGAAGGCCACAAGGCTTTGATCCAGGCTCGAGCCGCCGATCGCCAGCTGACCCGCCGCGGGGCCAAGCTCGGGCCGCTCCACGGGGTCCCGTTCACGGTCAAGGACATCTTCGACACGGCGGGCGTGGTGACGACCGCCGGCTTGAGGAAGCTCACCACCAACGTCCCCACGAAGGACGCCACGGTCGTAGCGCGACTGCGCGCCGCCGGCGCCATCATGATCGGCAAGACCAACTGCCCCCCCGGCGGCATCGGCGACGACAGCGCGGCATCCGTGCACGGCGGCACGCGAAATCCGTACAACCTGGACCGCTCGCCGGGCGGCAGCAGCAGCGGGGAGGCGGCGATCATCGCGGCGGGCGGTTCGCCGATGGGCATCGGCAGCGATTCCGGTGGCAGCATCCGCCTGCCGGCTCACTACTGCGGGATTGCAGCCTTGAAGCCCACGACAGGGCGTGTGCCGAGCACCGGAGGGTATGCGCTGGTCGGCGGGCTCACCGACCCACGCAGCCAGGTCGGGCCGATGGCGCGGTTTGTCGACGACCTGTGGCTCCTGCTGCCCATCATGTGCGGGCCGGACGGCATCGACTCAGGAGTTGTGCCGATGCCACTGGCCAAACGCCTCGGCCCGCTCAAAGGCCTCAAGGTCGCGTGGTATTCGGACGACGGAATCACCAAGCCGACCAGGGCGACGGCGGCAGCGGTTCGAGCCGCCGCCAATGCGCTCCACGCCGCCGGCTGCAAGATAACGGCGGCCCGCCCGCCCGGCCTCGAAGAGGCAAGGGAGGTGACCCTCGGCTACTGGGGGCGCAAGCGCATCGCCACGGAGCAGGTGTTCCGCCGCTGGGATGGGTTCAGGAGCGGCCTGCTGGCATTCATGTCGGAGTACGACCTGATCCTCAGCCCTGTGGCCGCAGGCCCCGCGCCCGCATACGGAGCCAAGTCCAGGCTCGAGAACCAGTTCAGCTACACGATCCCGTACAGCCTCGGGGGCAATCCCTGCGCAGTGGTCCGCGCCGGAACCTCGCCAGAGGGCCTGCCGATCGGGGTCCAGGTCGTGGCTCGAAACTGGTGCGACGACGTCGCCTTGAGCGCGGCCAAGAGCATCGAGAAAACGCTTGGCGGTTGGAGGCCTGCTAGCGTGATCCCGTGAAGTTCCGGTACTCGCGTTGGGACGGAACCCAGCGACTTGACGACATCGACGCAGGCGACGTCCTGGACGCGCTCTCCGACGACCTGATGAACTACGGCGACCTCAACGCCGCTCTGCAGCGCCTCCTGAGGTGGGGGTCGCCGGACATGCCGGGCCTCGAGCAGCTCCTGAAGCAGCTGCGCGAGGCGCGTGAGCGCGAGCTCGGTCGCTACAACCTCGACTCCACCGTGGATCAGCTGCGCGAAAAGGTGCAGGACGTCATCGACACGGAGAAGAAGGGGATCGAGCGCCGGCTCGGCGAGTCGCAGACGCCTGAAGCCAAGAAGCTGATGGAGAGGATCGCCCGCCAGCGCAACGACCAGCTGGACCGGCTGCCGGACGATCTCGGCGGCCGGGTCAAGGGCTTGCGGGACTACGAGTTCGTCGACGACGAGGCTCGCCAGAAGTTCGAGGAGCTGATGCAGGGGCTGCAGAAGCAGATGGTCGACCAGATGTTCCAGGGCATGAAGGGCTCGATTCAGCAGATGCAGGGCGGGGACCTGTCTCGTGTCCGGGACATGGTCCGCGAGCTGAACAAGATGCTCGAGCAGCGCATGGAGGGCAGGACACCCGACTTCAACGGCTTCATGGAGCGCTACGGGGACATGTTCCCGCCGGGCATCAACAGCCTGGACGAGCTGCTCGAGCATCTGCAGCGCCAGATGGCGCAGATGCAGTCTCTCCTTCAGAGCATGAGCCCGGAGGCGCGCGAGGAGTTGCGCCAGATGATGGATTCCCTCCTCCAGGACGACTCCCTGCGTCTCGAGCTCGCCAGGCTGTCGGGATTCATGCAGGCGATGATGCCGCCCTCGGAGCTGAGCGAGAGATACCCCTTCTTCGGCGAGGACCCTCTCTCCATGGGTGAGGCGATGGGCCTCATGGAGCGCCTGCAGCAGATGGACCGCCTCGAGTCACAGCTCGAGCGAGGCAGCTTCCGGCCCGACGACGTCGACCGCTCGCTCGCGCAGCAGCTGCTCGGCGACGAGGCGCGGCAGGCCATCGACCAGCTCCGCAGGCTCACCGACGTGCTCGAGAAGGCCGGCTACGTCGAGCGGAAGGGCCGCCGCATGGAGCTCACCCCACGCGGGATGCGGCGCATCGGCCAGTCGGCGCTTCGCGACATATTCGACCAGCTCAAGAAGTCGCGCATGGGCCAGCATCAGCTTTCGCGTGGGGGCCTTGGCAATGACGCGTCCGACGAGCTGAAGGACTACGAGTACGGGGACCCGTTCCTGCTGGACCTCAAGGAGACGATGTTCAACTCGCTGGTCCGCGAGGGGCCGAAGGTGCCTGTGAAGATGGCCGCCAGGGACTTCGTCGTGCACCGCACCGAGCACGTCACGCAGGCGTCCACGGTGCTCATGATCGACATGAGCAGGTCGATGTTCCTGCGCGGATGCTTCCTCGCGGCCAAGAAGGTGGCGATCGCGCTCGACTCCCTGATCCGCAGCCAGTACCCGCGCGACTCGCTGTACGTGGTGGGATTCTCCAACTACGCGGTCGAGCTCAAGCCTCAGACGCTGCCCCAGCTGGCGCTCAACGACTACGTGTATGGGACCAACATGCAGCACGGCTTTCAGCTCGCGCGCTCGCTCCTGGCGAAGCACCGCGGAAACCGCCAGATCATCATGATCACCGACGGCGAGCCAACCGCCCACATCGCGGAAAACGGGAAGGCTCAGTTCTCATACCCGCCAACCTTCGAGACCATCCAGCAGACGCTGAAAGAGGTCAAGCGCTGCACGCGGGATCGAGTTGTCATCAACACCTTTATGCTCGAGCGCGGCCCGTATCTGACCGAGTTCATCAACCAGATGACCCGCATCAACAAGGGGCGCGCCTTCTTCGTGTCCCCGGACCGGCTGGGTGAGTACATCCTGGTCGACTACGTGAGCGGCAAGCAGCGCCGGCGGGCCAGCAACCGCCGCGCACGAATCGCCTGAAAACCGTCCCTTTGCGGCAGGCGATCGGAGGGGTCCCTTCCCTATGATCAAAAAGTGAAAGCTGCACCTACCCGCCCCGAGTTGGGCGGGCTTCCGAATCCCGTTCCCGAACGCCGCAACCTGAGTCCAGCCGCCCTCTACGAGCATGCGATCCGCCAGGACGAGGGGGTCATTGTCTCGACGGGCGCACTGACGGCCGAGACTGGCAAGCACACTGGGCGGTCGCCGAAGGACAAGTTCTTCGTCAAGGAGCCGACCAGCCAGGACACCATCTGGTGGCATCCTGGCAACCAGCCGATCTCCACCGCGCGCTTCGACGCCCTGCTTCAGCGGATGGAGGCGTACTGCGCCACCCATGAGGTCTTCACCCAGGACGTCTTCGCCTGCGCGGACGTCCGCCACCGCCTGCGCGTTCGGGTCATCACGGAGCTGGCCTGGCACAGCCTCTTCGCGCGCAACCTCTTCATTCGACCGAATGCCGATGAGTTGATGGCCTTTGAGCCGGACTTCACGGTCATCGCCCTTCCATCCGTGAAGGCCGACTCCAAGCGCGATGGCACTCGCAGCGAGACCTTCATCCTGGTCAACCTCGGGCGG
>JBGOTG010000148.1:0-6531 GCA_041476405.1 Candidatus Dormibacteraceae bacterium
AATACGTCCGAAGCCGTTGATACCGACCTTTGTGGTCATCTAAAAGAGGCACTCCAGTACGCCGTGGCGGCCCAGCACGGCTGATTGGGACGGGCGGCGACGTAATGTTATGCGGAGCGGCGTGCCGGTTTTGGTGCGCCGGTGTCGACGAGGGTGTCGGCCATCTCCTGCAGGCGGCGCAGGCGGTGGTTGACCGCCGATTTCGAGAGCTTCATGCGGCCCGCGAGCTCCCCCAGGTTGAGATCCGGGTTGGCGCTCCTCCACCGGGCCATCTCGCGCAACGCGGGCGGCATCCTGTCCAGCTTGCCGGTGGACTCCAGCCGCTCGATGGCGGCGGCCTGCCGGAGGCCTGAACCGATCGTCTTGCCGATGTTCGCGGTCTCGAAGTTGAGGCGGCGGTTGACCTTGCCGCTGACTTCGCGGACGACGCGCACGTTCTCGAACTCCATGACCGCGCGGCTCGCGCCCATCAACGAGAGCAGGCGCACTATCCCATCGCCCTCCTTGACGTAGACCACGTGCTGACCGCCGCGGTCCATCGTCCCCGCATGGGCCCCCGACTCATCGGCTATCACCTCGATCGCCTTCGCCCACGATTCGTTGGGGGCCACGAACTCCAGGTGGTAGCGAGAGCTGGGGGCGTTGACCGAGCCACATCCCAGGAACAGGCCTCGGAGCATCGCCTTCCTGTCGCACGCCGCGTCCGGCACAGCGCGAGTCGCCGCCTGCGTGAACGCCGGGGCCAGGCCCGGCGGCAGCGTGAGCTCGACGAAGATGGACACACGCTTGCGTGTCTTGACCGCCTGGTACTTGGCGTCCATGTTGCCGACCGCGCGGCCCAGCCGCACCACCTTGCGCGCCACCGGGTTGCGCAGCAGCGAGAAATAGGCCGCCTGCCCTTCGCTCGGCCTCTTGATCAGCCGCCCGCGCGAGCCGAAGTAGATGCCGAGCAACTCGCTCAGCTGGCAGCATGGTCGAGCCGGCAGATGACCCGCCATCTCGTTCTTGACGTCCGCCGAGAACGAAATTCCGCGTACCTCCCCGAGACCCGTGAGTGGGCCCCTGTCCCCTGGATGCAGTCTACCCCTCGGAAATCGCCAGAACCGGCCCCGGCGCAGGACAATGTGGTCGGGAGCATGGGTCAATGACAGAGATGAGGATGATCGAGGCCGTGCGCGCTGCCATCACCGAGGAGATGGAGCGCGACGACAGGGTCCTGGTCATGGGCGAGGACGTCGGCCGCAAGGGCGGGGTCTTCGGCGCCACCGACGGGCTGTACGCGCGCTTCGGCGAAGCGCGGGTGCTGGACACGCCCCTGGCGGAGTCGGGCATTGTCGGAGTCGCGATCGGCGCCGCCCTCAACGGGCTCATCCCGATCGCGGAGATCCAGTTCGCCGACTTCATCCATCCGGCGTTCGACCAGATCGTGAGCGAGGCCGCCCGCACCCACTACCGGTCCAACGGCGACTGGTCGGTCCCGATCGTCATCCGGACGCCGTTTGGCGGCGGGGTCCATGGCGGCCTCTACCACTCACAGTCGATCGAGGCGTTCTACACGCACGTGCCCGGCCTCAAGGTCGTGGTTCCCAGCATGC
Source organism: Candidatus Dormibacteraceae bacterium (assembly GCA_041476405.1). Taxonomy (GTDB): domain Bacteria; phylum Chloroflexota; class Dormibacteria; order Dormibacterales; family Dormibacteraceae; genus Palsa-872. The sequence goes on from JBGOTG010000148.1 coordinate 1,596, forward strand.
CCGCGGACGCCAAGGGGCTGCTCAAGTCGGCGGTGCGCGACCCAGACCCGGTGCTCTTCCTCGAGCACAAGAAGGTCTACAGGCTGGTCGCTGAAGAGATCCCCGAGGGCGACCATCTGGTGCCGATCGGTCCCGCAGCGATTCGGCGGCCGGGTACGAGCATCAGCTGCTTTGCCTGGGGCCTGATGACCCATTACTGCCTCGAAGCGGCGGAGCAGCTCGCCGGCGAGGGCGTCAGCGTCGAGGTGGTCGACCTCCGCACGCTGGCGCCGCTCGACCGCGACGCCATCCTGGAGTCGGTGCGCAAGACGGGCAAGGCGATGGTGGTCCACGAGGACAACCTGACCGGCGGCTTCGGCGCGGAGGTGGCCGCGATCATCGCCGAGCACGCGTTTGGCGACCTCGACGGGCCGGTGGTGCGCGTGGCCGCGCCTGACGTTCCGGCGATGCCGTTCAACACGCCCCAAGAGGAGTTCTTCATGCCCAACCCGCACAAGATCGCGACAGCGATGAGACAGCTTGCCGCGTACTAAAAAGGGTGCTGGGGACGGTGCATCAAAGAAGTCCTCTCCCCGCTCGCCGCGGAGGTGGCCCGAAGGGCCGGAGGGGCCGCGGGTAAACGTCGCCCCGCCGGCGATTGACAACCAGGAATACGCCGACAGGCGCGACGCCGTCGGCGCCGGCATGGAGGCCGCGGGGCTTGACGCGCTCTGCATCTTCTACCCGGCGCGGATCGCGTACCTGACCGGCTTTCATCACATCCCGACCGAGCGCCCGATCGTGCTCGTCCTCGGCCCCAACGGCTATTCGTCTCTGGTCGTCCCCGCGGTCGAGAAAGAGCATGCGGAGTCGACGACGGCCATCGACCGCGTCGACGTCTACTTCGAATACCCCGGCGCCGAGCATCCGATGGAGCGCGTGGCCCAGACGCTTGCGGAGATCAACGCGAAACCGCGCCGCACCGGCGCGGACCACGACGGCTGTGTGCCCTACTGGGGCTACCGCGGGCCGCGGCTGAGCGATCTCACCGGCCAGCGACCCGTCGACGCCGAGATGCTCGTGGAGTCGCTGCGGCGGGTGAAGTCGCCGGCCGAGATCTCCTGTATCCAGCTCAGCTGCGACTGGGCGGCTCGGGCGCACAGGCGCATGCAGGACGCCATCGAGACGGGCAAGACGGAGATGGAGTGCTATATGCCGTGCGCGGCCGAAACGCTCTTTGAGATGGTGCGCGAGATGCCTGGCTGGCGGCCGCGGGGCTTCAACGGCAGCGGCCTCACCGCCATGTTCGTGGGCGGGCGCTCGACTGCGATGCCCCACGGTTTCGTGAAGGGGCACGGGATCCAGAAGGGTGACGTGCTCGTCAGCGGCGCCGGTGTCGACATCGACGGGTACCACAGCGAGCTGGAGCGGACGATGATCGTCGGTGAGCCGACGCCCGAGCAGTCACACGCGTTCGCCGCCATGCTGGCGCTGCAGACCCGTGCAATCGAGGTGATGGCGCCCGGTGTCACCGCGGGCGAGGTCGAGCTGGCGACGGTCACGCTCGCCGAGGAGCTCGGTGTGCGCGAGCGGCTCCGACACCACGTCGGACACTCGATAGGACTCGAGGGACACGAAGCTCCGTTCCTGGACCGTGGCGATGAGGCGGTGCTGGAGCCTGGCATGGTCTTCACGGTCGAGCCCGGCGTCTACGTCAAGGAGCTGGGCGGTTTCCGCCACTCAGACACTGTCGTCATCACCGACGAAGGTTGCCGGGTGATGACCGACTATCCGCGGGAGTTGCCGGACCTCATCATCAAGCAGTAGCGGATTCCGGCATGGCTCGGACCTTGGCCGTGAACATGTGCAGCACTGTGGTGTCGTTCCTCACGTGTCGGTGTACTCGATCCACAGCCATGGGTGGAAGCATGTCCTTGTCATCCATAGTCACGACAGTCTCCTTCGGAGATACGACCCTCCAGACTTCGCCAACCATCGCCCGAGGCAGGTTGCCCGGCACGTATATATAGCGGCGGTTCGGAACGTGCTTGCGCGCGAGCAGCTCTGCGCGTGAGAAGGCGTCATGGGCGGAGTAATCCTTGAGATACGGGTCGCTCACCTCGAGGAGCTCGTGGTGCTGGTTCGGGTAGCGATTGCCTCGGTACAGGAACACCGCTCCACGGCCGCCGGCGGCACGAACGGCCTCCGCGATGACGGCTTCGGCCGCGAGCTGCTCGTGGGGCAGGATGACGAGCAGATCGCCGGCCGACGGCCGGTTACCGAGCATGCCGGCGATCGAGGCCGCTGCCCGCTGCGGCCGGAAGGGCACCGGAAACACGCGCGGGCGCCGAGAGCGGCTGTACCGGTATGTGGCGAGACCGGCGACCAGTCCGATCAATGTCAAGCCACCACCGAACTCGGTCGCCAGAGGCTTGGCGACCACATTGACGATCCAGGCGACAAGCACCAGGGCGGTGGTCATAACGCCGACCCCGAAGAAGGCGATCACCCCAGGGCTCCACTTCTTGTATTCCCTCCACCTGACGACGTCCAGGCTGACGCAGGTGAGCACGAACGTGCCGAGCAGGCCGAAGGCGTAGAGATCGCCCAGCAGGTCGACGCTTCCCCTCGAGGCGACGATGACGATGATCGGAAGGACTATCGCGCCCAGAATCGCCCAGTGTGGGGTCCGGCGCCAGGAGTTGCGGTGCTCCAGAACGCGCGGCAGGAATCCCATGCGCGTCAGCGCGATGAATACGTGATATGCGCCGATGATCGCCGTGTTGCTGGCGAAAACCAGCAGCAAGGCGCCGCTGATCGCCACGTAGTCGCCGAGAAACTGACCCGCGACATGAGCACCGAGCAGCGAGATGAACTGATTGGGATCCGCATTTGCATTCAGGAGAGTCGTCGACCACAGCGTGAGCAGTGGGCTCGTGATCGCCATCGTCAGCACGACGGCTCCCATGGCGCGATATGAGACGCCTTTGCGCGGTTCGCGCATCGCCGGGGCCAGCTGCGCGATGCTCTCGAGCCCTGAAAAGGCGAGGAAGGCCGCGCCGTAGCCGGTGAGCAGAAGAAGCGGCGTCAGCTGAGGTCCCCGGCCGACCGCGCTGAAGCTGTGCACGATTCCGGCCGGCCCGAGAAACAGGGCGGTCGCCGCCACCACAGCCAGCTGTCCACCTCCCGCCAGGCACACGAAGATCGCGGTCGTGCGAGCGCTCTCCTTGATGCCGAGAAAGTTCAGGATTCCAAGGCCGATCAGAGCTGCGACTGTGGCACTCACTGCCCACGGCAGCAGGCCGGGCATGACGACCGCCAGGTACAGAGCTCCCGACAGCGCGCTCAGAGCTGCGGTCAGGTAGTAGTCGACCAGGATGAACAGTCCGCCGAGCAACCCCGCAAACGGATGCAGCGCCTGCGAGGACACGTTGACCACGCCGCCACCCTCGGGATAGCGCCACGTGACCTCGGCGTACTTGATACACAGAAGGATGAAGACGACAAGTGTCATCAGCACGAAGATCGCCGACCTGGTGCTGAAGTGGGAATGAAGGATCCCCGGGACGTAATAGATGGACGTGCCGATGTCGGCGAAGACGACCGCCCAGCACAGGAAGGCGCCGAGACTCCCGCCGCGGACCTTGATCCGGCGGCGGGATCGTGCGACCGCTGTGCTCACTCTGTGAGCCTGTTTCGGAGCTCGCCTAGATAGCGCCTGAGGCTCTCGACGTCGGTGCGAAGATGGTCGACGGCGCGCTCCACTTCTCGATCGTCGATCCCCATGAAGGCGACGGCCGCGACGTAGATCTCGGCGCGATCCAGTTGCCGGATGGCAGCACGCAGCACGTGACGGCGCTCGTTGTCCGTCCTCGTTTCGGGGAGCTGCAGGATGGCGTTGCGCACGGTTCCACGCTAGGACGGCTGGTGTTAGATCCGCGTTTGGACAGCCCCCCGACCCGTATGGATGTCGTATGGATCCAGACGCGATCCATTAACCTCGGCACCGATGAGCCCGGAATCCGTCGCCCGGCGCGGCCGTCGGCCCGGCGACCTGCGGGTGGTCGTCCGCCGCCCCACCAAGCTGCCCCGGACGCTCGGTGCGCCCGCTCTCTTCGCCGCCTGCTACGGCAACGTCGGCTCCAGCATCTACTACGCGCTCGGCGTCACCGCCGCATTCGCGCTGGGCCTGACACCCCTGGCGCTGATCCTCGCGGGCTTCATCTTCGTGACCACCGCCCTCAACTACGCGGAGGGGACCTCCGCACTTCCGCATGCCGGTGGAAGCTCGAGCTTCGCGCGTCGCGCCTTCAACGGACCGATCGGCTTCCTGGTCGGGTGGGTCCAGCTGCTCAACTACACGGCGACGGTTTCCATCTCTGCGTACTTCGCGATCAGCTACCTCGGCGTCTTCGGAAAGTACATACCGCTGATCGAGACGATGAAGAAAGAGAACGAGTGGCACGTGGCGGCCACCATCGTTCTGATTTGCGCCTTGATCGTCCTCAACGTCATCGGAATCCAGGAGTCCAGCGTGCTCAACCTGGTGCTTGCATTCACGGACCTCGTCACACAGCTGGTCTTGGTCATCCTGGGAGTCGTGCTCCTGCTCAATCTCCGGACTGTCTTCGACAACATTCACCTGGGAGTCGCGCCGACGTGGCCCAACTTTCTGGCATCGGTCTCGATCGCGATGGTCAGCTATACCGGAATCGAAACTATTTCCAACCTGTCCGAAGAAGCCAAGAACCCTGGCAGATCGGTGCCGCGGGCCACTTTCTGGGTCATAGCCGCCGTACTTTTCGTGTCCGCTTTCCTGCCTACGATCGGCGTCAGTGTTTTTCCGGTCACCTTCGACCCTCACCTCGGCTATATGACCGCCCTCGGAACCACATATAAGTCGGACCCGGTGTCAGGAATCGTCAACGTCGGATTCAGCCAGATCCACCTCGCGACA
>JBGOTG010000149.1:0-6505 GCA_041476405.1 Candidatus Dormibacteraceae bacterium
CCGTAATGCTGCAGCGACAGCCACACGAGCATCCCGAGAGGGAAGGCGAGGATCCCGAAGATGGCAAGGGACGCCGGCGCGATCAGCGCATAAGGCATGCGGTTGAACCGCCGCCGCCGTGGACGGTGGAGGGCCGGCCCGAGGTTGCGCGCCGTCATCGCCGCACCCATCGAGGCCAGCCCCCTTTTTGTTTCAGGTAATCCGGAGAATCGCTTGAGCCTAGCTGCCGTTCAAAAGCGACGTGATCTTGTCACTCGCCGACGTCGTGGCGGCGGGAAGCTGGGCTTTACCGGTGAAGATCGAGACCAGCATGTCTGGAATCACGTTCGCGCTCTCGACGCTGGCCCAGTTCTGCGAGTTGGGGACGAAGCGGCTGTTCTTGGCGGCCGCAAAGAAGATCGCGTTCAGGCCTGTGCCCAGGCTGAGCATCGTGGTGGTGTTGGGGATGACGCCCCCCACCGTCGCCATGTCGCTCATGTGCTTGCTGCCGGTCAGGAGCTCGATCCACTCGTTGGCGAGCGCCTGGTTCTTGCTCTTGGAAGCGACGCCCAGGTCGGACCCGCCGAGGAAGACCGGAGCAGTCTGCCCGGCGACGTGGCTGGGGATCGGGAAGACGCCGAGCTTGTCGGCCAGGGCCGGGTTGCCGGCCTTGGGGTCGGTGATGACGCCCACCTCCCAGCCGTTGGCGATGATCATCGCGATATGGCCCTGCGCGAACGCCGCGTCCTGCTTGGCCTCATCACCAGTCTTGTCGGCCCGCGAAAGCTTGCTGACGAGGTTGGCCAGGGTCGTCAGGCCCTGCTGAGAGGCGGCGCTGTTGAGCGAGCCCTGCCATTTGCCGCCGCCCTGGGTGGCGATGTCGCCGCCGAAGTCCCAGACGAACGGAAGCGCGGCGTACCAGTACTTGCCCGGGAAGTAGAGCGCCGAGAAGTTGGGGTCGGAGCTGTGGGCCGCCATCAGCTTCTGCCCCACGGTGAGCAGCTCGTCCATGCTCGTGGGCGGCTGCGCGCCAGCTGCCGCGAACATGTCCTTGCGGTAGATGATGGCCCGGCTACCCGCGTAGTACGGGGCGCAGTAGAGCTTGCCGCCCAGCGTGCAGGAGTCGGTCAGGGACTGCAGCCAGGTGCCGGAGTTGTCGAAGCTGGTCTTCTTGCCGCTGATGTCCTCGAGCGCTCCGGCCGCAGCGTACTTGGCCACCAGGGTGTTGCCCAGCTCCACGACGTCGGGAGGCGTGCTGCCGGTCAGGCCGGTGTCGAGCTTGGTCCCGATGTCCGACCACTGCTGGATCTCGACCTTGACCGTCACGTTAGGGTGCTTCGCCTTGAAGTCCGTGTTAACCCCGTCGACCACGCTTGCCGGCGCGCTGCCGTTCATGAGCCAGACCGTCAGGGTCCCGGTCTCGCTGCCGGGCGTAGTTGTGTTCGAAGTGCCGCCACACGCGGCCACGACCAACGCGCTCACCATTCCGATGGCGCCGACCAGGAACTTCCTCGGATTCATCTGTGTGAATTCCCCCTATTTGGTTGAATGCGGCGCTCGCGCGCCCCGGTTGTGGTCGCCTTTGTTTCCCTCTCCGCCGCGGAGCACCTGAGCGCTGGCCGATCGCCCGTTGCGGCTCCGTTGCGGAACGAGGTCGGCGACCAGGCGATAGCGGTCGCCGCGGTAGATGGAGCGGACGAACTCGACGATCCGCCCTGACTCGGAGACCGTCGTCCGCTCGAACAGGAAGGCCGGCGTGTGCAGGGGCACCCCAAGCACGTCCGATTCCTCCTCGTTGGTCACAGTGGGTTCGATCGTCTGGGTGCCAGACGCGATCACAATTCCGTACCGCTCCTGCAGCAGCTCGTAGAACGATCGGTTCTCGAGGTCTGACCTGCTCAGGCCGGGCACCAGGGCTTCGCTGACGTGGAGGATCTCCATCGCCATCGGCTGGGCGTCCGCCAGACGAAGTCGCTTGATGCGCACCAGGAGCTGCGCCGGCGAAACCTGCAAGCGTCGCCCGAGGCGGGCGCCGGCGGGGGTGACGGTGAGCTCGAGGGTGCGGCTGCCCGGGACCATCCCGCGGCGCCTCATCTCTTCGCTGAACGACGTCAGCGTCAGCGGCTGGGCGATCTTCGGCTCGGTGACGTACGTTCCGCTGCCGTGGCGGCGGTCGAGGTAGCCGTCACGGACGAGCTCGTCCAGGGCGGCGCGGACCGTCAGGCGGGACACGCCAAGGTCCTGCGTGAGCTGCCTCTCCGACGGGATCGCCTGCCCCACCTCGAGCGATTCGATGAGGTCGAGGACGCGGTCGCGCGCCTCCTCCTGCTTGCTCATCGCTTGCCTCGACCCAAGTGGTATTGCCCTCCGCCGTGCCCCATCGCCACGCATTGAAGCACAAACCCGGCAAGTGGTCAATACCACTTTTACAGAAAGACCCCGCCCGCGGTTGCCTTGGTCCGCGGCGCCGGCGGCCGGCGCGGCCAGAACGACTTTCCCGCTCGCTACAGTAGGCCTGACGTGCGGACCCTCATCACCACCAAGGGCGACACCCTCGCCGAACCGAGCGACAAGGTCATCGCGTCACGACTGAAGGTGTGTCACGAAGACGGTTTCTGGCTCGACATCCAGGCTCCTGGCGACGACGATTTCAAGCTTCTCGAGCAGGTCTTCGGCTTCCATCAGCTGACCATCGAAGACGTCAGGCACCAGGACCAGCGTCCCAAGCTCGAGGAGTACAACGGCTACACCTTCGTCGTCCTGTTCACGGGCACCCTGGCGGCGGACGGCGAGGTCAACTTCCGAGAGCACCACATGTTCGTGTCCAAGGACTACCTGGTCACCGTGCACGACGAACCGGCCGAGCTCCTCGTGGAGCTCGCCGCCAGGCTCGAGCGCAACCCCGGGATCATGAAGGGCAACCCCGGCTTCCTCACCTACCTGGTGGTCGACGAGCTGGTCGACTCGCTGTTCCCGCTGCTCGAAACGCTCGACGATCGCATCGACACTCTCGAGGACCGGATCCTGGAAGACGCGACGCCCGAGCTGCTGGCCGAGATCTACAAGCTGAAGCACCAGGTCATCGAGCTGCGCAAGTTCATCGGGGCGCAGCGCGACCTGTTCCAGCGCTTGATCACCCATTCGATCGACATCCACGGCGAGGAGCTGACCCTTTACTGGCGCGACGTTCACGACCACCTGATCCGTCAGTACGAGACGGTCGACTCCCTGCGAGACCTACTCACCGGGGCGATGGACGTCTACCTCTCGACGGTCTCCAACCGACTGAACAACACGATGAAGACGCTGACCGTCATCGCGAGCCTGTTCCTCCCTCTCACCTTCCTCACGGGCTTTTTCGGGATGAACTTCCTCTACCTGACCGGCCGCCTGGAGACGAGCGACCAGTCATTCGTCATCGGCATGGTCATCATGGCGTTCTCGGTGGCGATCCAGATGTACTTCTTCAGGAGGCGCGGCTGGCTGTAGGAGAGGCGGTATGACAAGCGTCGAGGTCGAGCGGTGGTTCGCCACCAAAAAGCCGCCTGCGGAACCTGCGATGCGGCGCGTGCGCGAGATCATCCTGAGCGCAGATCCGCGTCTGACCGAATACATGAAGTACGGCTCGGTGCATTTCGGTTACGAGGGCGACTTCGTGACCTTCGTACAGGCCGACAAGAAGAGCGTCAACCTGATGTTTCACAGGGGCGCGCGGATTCCGGGCAGGTTTCCGCACGTCGAGGGCACACACCCGTCCGCACGGTTCATGCGCTTCGCTGACCTCGCCGAAGTCGAGGCACGCGCGGCCGAGTTGAGCAAGGTCGCCGTCGCCTGGTGCACTCTGGTGGCACCGCCGGCAGAAGCGAGGGCGAAATCCAGGCCGAGCCGGCCGAAGGGCATCCGCTGAAAGCCGCCATCACTCAAACGTAGGATTGAAGCGATGGCCGGCAAGACGCTCCCCGACGTCCTGCAGCACGGCCGGCCGTCCGACCCCGCGGTAGTGGTCCCCGCCGGCGTCCGCCTGACCTATCGCGAGCTGCGAGAACAGGTCGCCGTCGCGGCGGACGGCCTCGCGCAGCTCGGCATCGCCAGGGGCGACAGGGTGGCCCTCGTGCTGCCGAACGGCGCCGAGGCAATCGTGCTTTTTCTCGCCGCCTCGACCGCCGGGACTGCAGCTCCGTTGAATGCGGCCTATAAAGAGGAGGAGTTTCGCTTCTACCTTCAGGACACCGGCGCGCGGGCGCTGGTGGTCCTGCCCGGGCAGGCCGAAGCCGCCCGCCGCGCGCTGCCGGCCGGGGTGAGCCTCGTCGAGGTGCAGATGGACGGCCGGGGCAAGCTGGTCATGGAGAGTGACGCCCCCCGGGACGCTTCGCGCACGGCCACCGCGCCGGGTGACGACGACATCGCGCTCGTCCTGCACACGAGCGGGACCACCAGCCGCCCGAAGCTGGTCCCCCTGCGCCACCGCAACCTGTTCGCCTCGGCCGGCAACATCGCCTCCACGTACAGCCTCGCGCCGGGCGACGTCGCCTTCTGCGTCATGCCTTTGTTCCACATCCATGGCCTCATGGCTTCGACGATGGCCACGTTCCTGTCAGGGGGCGCCGTCGTCGTGCCGCCAAGGTTCGATCCGCTGACCTTCTGGCCGGCGGTCCTCGACCATGGCGCCACATGGTATTCGGCGGTCCCGACCATGCATCAGATGCTGCTGATGCGAAATCGCGGCGAGCGGCCCGCCGGCGCCGAGAAGCTGCGATTCATCCGGTCGAGCTCGTCGGCATTGGCGCCCGAGACGATGCGCCAGCTCGAATCGCGGTTCGGCGCGCCGGTGCTGGAGGCATACGGCATGACCGAGGCCTCACACCAGATGGCCTCGAACCTGCTGCCTCCGGGCGAGAGGCGACCGGGCACGGTCGGTGTCGGCACCGGAGTGCGGCTCGGCGTGATGGACGATTCCGGGATGCTCGTCCCCCACGGCCAAGCCGGCGAGGTGGTGATCAGCGGACCGAGCGTGATCGACGGCTATTCGAACAACCCGGAGGCCAACGCCGCATCGTTCGTCGACGGGTGGTTCCGAACCGGCGACCAGGGAACCCTGGATGCGGACGGATATCTCTCGCTGATCGGGCGCCTCAAGGAGATGATCAACCGCGGCGGCGAGAAGATCGCGCCGCGTGAGATCGACGAGGTCCTGAAGCAGCACCCCGCCGTCGCCGAAGCGGTCGCGTTCGGCTCCCCCCACCCGACCTGGGGCGAGGAGGTGGTCGCCGCCGTCGTGCTCAAGCAGCCGGTGACGGAGAAGGAGCTGATCGCTTTCGCGCGCCAGCGCTTGGCCGACTACAAAGTGCCCAGGAAGCTCTACATCGTCGACAAGATTCCGACCACCGCCCTCGGAAAGATCCAGCGCCGTGCGGTCGCCGCGACCCTGAATGCTCCGTCTTCAGGATGACTATCGCGATAGTCGGCGCGGGCGCGATCGGCGGCTTGCTCGGCGCACACCTCGCGCGGAGCGGGCAGGACGTCGTCCTGATCGCGCGTGGGCCGCATCTGGCCGCGATGCGGAGCCGCGGCGTGACTGTGCGCCACGGCGATGACGAGTTCACCGCGCGCCCCGAATGCACCGACGACATGAAGGCGATCGGCCGGTCCGAGGTCGTCTTTCTGACGATGAAGGCCCATTCGCTTCCGGCGATGGCGGAGGCGATAGGGTCGGCGCTCGCCGATGGCGCCTGCGTCGTCGGAGCGCAGAACGGGATCCCCTGGTGGTACTTCGAGGACCGCCACCTGGAGTCGGTGGACCCGGACGGGGTCATCGCGCGGCACGTCCCTTACAAGAAGGTCGTCGGCGGCATCGCATACCAGGCGGCGCAGGTGGTCGAGCCTGGCGTCATCGAGTGGCTCGAGGGGAACCGCTTCTCGCTCGGCGAGCCTGACGGGTCGAGGAGCGAGCGGGTTCTGTCGATCTCGTCGATGCTGGTCAAGGCCGGCTTCAAGGCCCCCATCCAGGCGCGGATCCGAAACGAGATCTGGCTCAAGCTGCTGGGCAACGCAACGCTCAACCCGGTCAGCGCCCTCACCGGCGCCACGCTGGTCGACATCGTCACCTCTTCGGCGACGCGCGATCTGATCCACACCCTGATGGAGGAGGTGGACGCGGTCGCTCGCGCGATGGGGGTCGAGGTGGCTTTGACCATCGACAAGCGCATGGAAGGAGCGGCCGCCACCGGCGAGCACAAGACCTCGATGCTCCAGGACCTGGAGGCCGGCAGGCCGCTCGAGGTCGACGCCCTGCTGGGCGCGGTGGTCGAGCTGGCCGGAGACTCCGGGGTCCCAGTGCCTTCCCTGCGCGCCGTTTACGGGCTCACCAAGTTGCTAGACCAAACGCGGAGGAAACGTCTTAGGCAGGCGCCCAAGGGGCAGCGGTAGGCCGGATTCATTCCGGCCGTCACCCAGGCGTCCTCCTCAAAACACCCCCAGGCGTGGCCGGTCGCAGGTGGGGGTACCGCGGGGGAGGACTTACGTCCTC
>JBGOTG010000150.1:0-6503 GCA_041476405.1 Candidatus Dormibacteraceae bacterium
AGCCGTCGATCATCTCGAGCGTCGCACTGACCGCCGCCGTCGGCCAGACCAACTACTCGACGCTGACCGTCAACTACACCGACGAGTGGATGATGGACGGTTTCGACACCTACGTGAAGGTGAACAACGGGAGCCCACAGTTCTTCTCACAGGGCATCTGGACCACTACGCCGGCGCCCACCGATCCTCTGCCGCCGCCGGCCAACAACCCGGGCGACCAGTTCCCGCAATATCACAACGCCGGGAACAGGGGGTCCTACACGATCAGCGGATCGGACCCCACCGACTGGACGTTCGCGATCCCCAACAGCAACGGATCGACGATCGAGACCAAGGGCCAGTGGAGCTGGGGCCACCAGAAGGACATCCCGCTCGCCACGTCAGGGACCTACACGGCCAAGATGCTGTACACGTTCCCCAACCCCTCGGGCAGCTACCTGTCGATCACCATCTTCGTCCTGGACGGCGACCACTGCGGTGACTACGCCTACTCCACCTACACCTTCAAGAACACCGGGCTACCGGGACCGGGCTCGCAGTCGATAGGCTCGGTCGGCCTGGTCCAGTGATCCGCGCCAAGGCCGGCCGCCGAGCCGGCTCGAGCGGGCAGCGTGGCCAGGCCCTTGTCGAGTTCGTGATCATAGTCCCCGTCCTGCTGCTCTTCGTGCTGCTCACCGTCGACGTCGGTCGCGCATACTTCGAGGCGGTCGACGCGGCCGGCGCCTCCAGAGCCGGGGTGCGCATGGGCATCATCAGCGACACCAGCGACATCGGCGATGCAATCCGGAATGAGCCGAACACAGGTATCCCCGACACGGTCGCCGCATGGGGCAACGTCGGACCGGGAACGTCGCGTGGAACGTGCACTACGGCAGCGTCGACCTGTGGTGACCCCAGCGGCTGCATCAACACATCCTTCTCCGGCAGTCAGATCGCCTGCTTCTCGATACGCACCTGCAACCTGACCTCGGGCGACCTTGGGAACTGTTCGAGCTACGGCGGATGGGGCTTCAGGCCGCAGGACCCAGGCGGTCATGGCCTGGTTGTGCTTGTCGTGATCAAGTTCACCGCCACCACGCCGGCGCTGTCGCAGATAGCCGGCGCCGCATCCGGGGGCGTCATCTACCTGAAGCAGCAGTCGATAGGGGAAGAGCTCTACTTCTAAGCGCTTGATCGCCGCCGCGGGGCCTCCCGAGGGCGAAGCTCAAAACCAGATAGGGTGACGTCCTCCGACCCAGTGAGTTTTTGTGGGAGGTTCCTCATGGCCACCGACCCCAACGGGTGCCTGCGCTGCGGCAATGCGCTTCAGTCGATCGGCGTGGAGCAGTTCAGGATCGGGGGCAACTCTGGCGGCTGGAAGCTCCTGCTCGGCGAATGGGCCGAGCTTGGTGAAGGCCTCCTGTCGCTCGAGGTCCTGGCCTGCACCAGGTGTCGCAAGGTCGAGATACGCATGCCCGCAGAAGCCTAGTCCGACCGGGCTCCGCGCCGCGACCCGGCCGGCCTTCTGGAGCGCGGAGCGTTCGAGCAGGCGCAGAGCTCACAAGCACCCGACGCGCCTCTCGGGAGGCCGGGCCCGTCAGGGCCCGGCCTCCACTTTGGGAGAGATTTTGGCTACTTAAAGGCCCGTTGGAGCCGCCACCTCGGCCGCCTGCGGCGCGCCGTTCGCGTCGTCGACGGAAGCGATCAGCCATCCAAGGGTCGGCGTCCTGACCTGCTGGCTCTTGTTGAACGTAAGCGCGAATGAGGTTGAGGAGCCCGGGGGGAGTGTTGCGAAGTCGCCGCTCGAGACTGCGGGGCTGAACGGGTTGAACAGAGCGGAGCCTGTGGTGTCGACCAGGGCCCCTGGCACCACCGAGAACGCGTTGACGCTGTAGGCGAAGCGCTGCGCGGAGCCCTTCTTGAACCGGCCGAGATCGCTCGCCATGGTCGCCAGCTCGATCGTTGAGCCGTTCATCGGCGCGTCCGCGAAGAATGCGTCGACGATCGCCCCGGTCTTCGCGTCGACCGTGAAGGAGGCGGGGATGCCGTCATACACACCCGTCTCGACGAAGCCGAGGTCGATGCCGACCACTATGAAGTCGGCCTTGCCATCGCCGTTGACGTCGACGTTGACGTCGTATTCGTTCACGGACTGGTTGGTCGACTGGCCCCACGTGTTGATCAGGAAGATCAATCCGCGGTCCTTGTCCGACCCACCAAGCGCCGATCCGGGAAGGTCCTGGACGCCGACGTCACGCACGTCCATCGGCTGGCCGCTCTCGCGCGCGTCGGTGATTCCCCACGTGTACAGATCGGCGGTGCCTGCGTGGATGCCGCCGTTGCTGATCGGCAGCGATGAGGTGAAAGTTGCGCCGGTTGTGTGAGTCCACGTGCTCGGGGTTCCCGCGGTCACGTTCGAGAGGCCGCGCGGGACGAGCATGTAAGGAAGGCTGATCGGCCTTTGGTCGGCAGGGCTGCCGGCGATCGGCTTCCCGACGATGTCACCGCGAACGGTGAGGACGCCGCCCGGGCCGATTGAGAAGGTGTCGTCACTTGGAAGCGCTGAGAATGCCGCAGCCGACATGGAGAGTGAAACCTGCACGGTCAGGGTGCCGCCTGCCGGCACCGAGACGAGCGAGGGCGACACTGAGATGCTGGCTCCCTGCGAGTTGTTGTTCGCAGCGACGCTCAGCTTGTAGGTGGCCGCCGCCGCGCCGTAGTTGGTGAGCGTAAACGCCTTCGAGGCGGAGTAGCCGCCGGAGCCCGGCACGTAACCGAACTTGATCGCGTCCAGCTGGTCGGTGGTGGTGGCGAGCACCGTCGACTTGACCGCTCGCTCCGCCTGGACGACGCCGGTGCCGGCCAGCCGGCTGTTGTAGCCGAGGTTCAACGAAGGATCTGCGGTGTTCATGATCGCCGCCTTGATCAGAGCTCCGTTCCATGTCGGATGCGCCTGCTTCACGAGAGCGGCGACGCCGGCGGTCATCGGGCACGCCATCGACGTGCCGGAATCGACTTGAGAGGCGGTTCCGGTGCCCATCGAAGCAGACGCGACGCTGACGCCCGGGGCGATGACATCGGGTTTGGGCGCCGAGTCGGGGTTGCGCGGGCCGCCGGACGAGAAGCTTGCGACGAACTTGTAAACGGTGTTGGTGACGGTGGTCGCGGTGAGCGTCACCGAGCCGCCGTCGGCCGCGAGCAGGGCGTTAACGTCGGCCGAGTCGTTCTGCGAACCGAGGAACGGGATCGTGACGACGTGCTGCTCACCGGTGTCGGGGTCCTCTGTGATCTTGCCCTCGAACGGAGGGAAGCCCGAGGTGTTGTTGATCAACACGACGGCGGCGTCGCCTGCTTCATCTCCGAACACTGCGCGTGCGACGCGCGCGCAGGTCCCTCTGACGGCCACCACGACCATGCCGGCGGTGCCTGAGTACTCCGATTTGCTGCAGCCCAGCGAGATCGAGCCGTCAGGGTTTCGCAGCACCTTCACCGGGAACGAGCCGCTGGGAAGGGGCGCGCCGTTGGCGTCGATCGTCTTCACCGAGCCGCCTGAGGCGCCTCCGGACTTGGTCAGGTTCAGAGTCGCGCCAGGGTAGGTCGGAACGGTTGCATCCATCGCGGCCACCGAGAGCACGCCATTGGAGGTGCTGGGCGAGCCGACCATGTATCCGTTGGGGCCGGCGTTGCCGGCCGATGCGACAACCGCGATGCCGTCGTCAAAAGCGTTCTGCGACGCCACCGACGTCGGGTCGTCCGTGCCGCCGAAGTCAGAGCCGAGCGACATGCTGATGACGTTCACGCCGTCTGCGACCGCCCTGTCGATGGCGAGGTCGACGATGTTGCTCGAGCCCGCGCAGCCGAACACGCGATACGCGTAGATGTCGGCGCCCGGCGCTACGCCAGGACCCACGTTCCAGGAGTGGGCGGACACGGTGTTTCCCCTGTAGGTGCCGTGGAAGGTCGCACCGGTGCTGAGCACGCCGAACCCGGCGAGCGTGCCGGCGGTGTGGGTTCCGTGGCTGTTGCAGTCGAGCGGGTTCGAGTCCGGCACGGGAACTGAGGCCGGGATGTCGGCGTTATACGCGTCGCCAACGAAGTCGAAGCCGCCCTTCACCTTCGGCGCGGTCGGTCCGAACATGCTGGGATCGGCCGGAAGCGTGCTGGTCGCCTGCGCGGCGTTCCATGCCGCCACGGTCCCCGGCCCGCCGAAGTCCGCATGCGTGTAGTCGATGCCGGTGTCGATGCTGGCCACCTTCACGCCGGCTCCCGTCACGCCGGCGAACTGCCAGGCCTGCGGCACGCCTATGAACGGCACGCCGTTGACGTTGGCGAGCCTGAACGTCTGCACCGAGTGAATCGCGGTGACGCCCGGGAGGCTCGCAAGCTGGGCCACGTTCCGCTGCGCGACCACCACCTGGATGCCGTTGTACGCGTCCTGCATCTGGCCGACGACCCTTGCACCGGCAGCCGCGAGCCGGCTCTTGAGCGCGTTCTGCTGCGCCCGGATCTGTTGCCGGATAGCCTGCTTGCTGACCGGAGTCAGCTTGAGGCCAAGCTTGCGCGCGTTCACGTCCTGGACGGCCACGGGGGCCGCTGCCAGCTGCAGGACGACAGTCACCATCCGGTTGCTGAGCGATGCGGGGACGAACGAAGCATGCTGACCGCTGGACTCGAGAAGAGCCGGATCGATCTTGGCAAACCGGGCCGTTTTCTGCGTGCTCCCGTCACCTGTGGCGGCCGCCCCTGTCATGGCTGCGACCACGCTCAAACCGACCGCGGCAGTCAATACCCACGCCCAACGTGCTCTTCGCATGTACCCCTCTCCTCAGCTTGCTACTGGAACCCGCATAGCCGGCACCACACCGCGCCACGAGACGTCGCTCCACACTAGGAGTATTCGTATGACGCGTCAAGCAGCCAAATCGACGCCCTGAGTGGCGCGGTCCAACGCCAAGATTGGTTCGCTGCCGAGGCCGGGACCGCATGCGCCTCGGCCTCCGGTTTGTCCCGGATGGATCAGGCGCTGTAGCCGGCGAGTCTCGCGTGCAACGATCTCAATCCGGGCTGCGAAACCGTCGACCTAAACTAGAAGCTCGGACTTCGGTTCGAGCTGAGATCCTGGGGTTCGGGAGGTCGATCTGATGGGCGCGAAGCGAGTCGTGATAGTGGGCGGGGGAGGCACCGGTGATGCGGCCGCGTTCGCGCTGCGCAAGAAGGGCTTCGACGGCGAGGTCGTCATCGTCAGCGCCGACCACGATCGCCCCTACGACCGTCCTTACCTCTCCAAGGAGTTCCTCCGCGGCGAGGTCGACATGCCCAAGGTGTTCCTTCATTCCGAGGAGGACTATGCCAAGGAGAAGATCGAGCTGCGTCTGAACCGGCGCGTCGTCGGGGGCTCGCTGGCCGGCCGCGCGGTTGAGCTCGACGGCGGCGGCGAGATCGCTTTCGACACCCTGGTGCTGGGCCTCGGCGGCACTCCACGCAGCCTTCCGGACGCGCCGCATTCCGAGAACGTCCTCACCCTGCGCTCGCTTCGCGACAGCCAGGCGCTCCGCAAGGCGCTGACGGAGAGCTCCCGCGTCCTTCTCATCGGCGCCGGCTTCATCGGCGCCGAGGTTGGCGCCTCGGCGAGACAGCTAGGCAAGGAAGTGCTGATGGTTGAGGCCGCGCCGGTCCCGCTGGCGCGGGCCCTCGGACAGGAGGTGGGTGAGATCTACGCCTCGATCCACAGCTCGAAGGGTGTCGACGTGCGCACCGGCACGAAGGTCGAGGCCTGGCACACGAAGGGCAAGAAAGTCGAAGGAGTCACCCTTTCCGACGGCCGAAGGGAGGAGGTCGACATGGTCCTCCTGGCGGTCGGCATCGACCCTAACCTGGAAATTCCGAAGGCGCTTAGGCTGCCGATCGAGGGCGGCGGCGTGAGCGTCGACGAGGGGCTGCGGGCGGCTGAGGGCGTGTATTGCGGCGGCGACATTGCCTTTCACCCTCACCCGGTGCTCCGCCGGGCGATCCGCGTCGAGCACTGGGAGGTGGCCAAGAATCACGGGCGCGGAATCGGCGCTGCCATCGCGGGTGGGGACGCGCCGTATACGCGGCTCCCGTATTTCTGGTCCGACCAGTACGACGTGAGCCTCGAATACAGGGGTCACGCCTCGGGCGACGACCACGCGGTGTGGCGTGGGGACCGGGAAGGTCTGGCGTTCTCGGTCTTCTACTTCCGCAACGGGCTCATCGACGCGGTGCTGTCTATGAACGACAAGAAGACGAACGAGATCGGCGGCAAGTTGATCGAGAGCAGGCGGCCCGTCGACGAGGCGGCCCTGGCCGACACCGGAGTCGATCTCTCGGAGCTCGTACCGATCGCCGCCGATTAGCCGGCCGATGCGCCGCGTGTCGGTGGTCGGCTCAACAGGTTCCGGCAAGACGACCCTGTCTCGAGCGCTCGCCGCGCGCATCGGCGCGCCCTACGTCGAGCTCGACGCTTTCATGCACCAGCCCGGTTGGCGGCCGCGCCCTGACGACGA
>JBGOTG010000151.1:0-6413 GCA_041476405.1 Candidatus Dormibacteraceae bacterium
AAGCCTCTGCCGAAGGAGGTCCGGCTGGCCAGCATGAAACCCGGCTCACGGGCGGCGATCTCGCGCGTGTCGGAGGTGGCCGAGCGTGAAGCCCCGATGTTGCTCACCTACCTGCACGAACGAGGGCTCACACCCGGCAGGGAGGTCGCCGTGGTCGAGGTCGACGCAGTCGCTCGCACGATCCGGATCCGCGCCGGGAAACGCTCGGTCACGCTCAGCGACGACACTGCCGCCAAGCTGTGGGTGGTGCCCTCATGAGCAGGCGCGACGACAGCCACGACCTGGCGGCCCTGCGCGAGCGCCTGGCGGCCGCCCGCGATGGCCTGGCTCGCCTCCCCGATTCAGACGAGCGGCATGCCGGGCCGGCGGACCCCTCGACCGGCGAGAGCTGGCACCGCGGCAACGTGCTCGGGCACGTCAACGAGATGCTGCCGTACTGGACCGATCAGATCCGGCGGGCCACCGCGGGGTCCGGAATGGTTGGTCGTGACCAGGAAGGTGCTGTGCATCGCCGCCATGGAATCGATCAGGGCGACGCGGCCACCGAGACGGAGCTCAGGCGCTCAGTCGAGGAGGGAATCGGCGGCGCGCTCGAGATGATGGCCGGAATGTCGCCTGCAGACCTCGAGGTGGTGGTCGTTTACCACACCCGCGACGGCGACCGAGACGCACGGCTCGGGGAGCTGCTGCAGACGCTGATCGTGGGCCACCTGGAGGACCACGTGGAGCAGCTCGCCGACCTTTACTAGATGTGGGCGGCCACCGGCTGCCCGCAGAAGGCGCAGCGTGTCGCCGCGATCGGGATGTCGCTCAAGCATTCAGGGCACTTCTTGATGGTCGGGTCGGGGGGCGCCTGCTTTCTCGAGCGCTCGATGAGGATGTTGACCGGGAGCACGACGAAGAAATACACGATGGCGGCAACCATCACGAACGTCACGAGAGCGTTGATGAACGGGCCAAACGAGAAGACGACGCCATTGATCGTGAAAGAGAAGCCGCCGAACATGTCGTGCTTGCCGAACAGCAGAGCGATCAACGGGGTGATGAATGCAGCCGCGAATGCCGTCACGAGCATGGTGAACGCGCCACCGATGACGACGGCGACCGCCAGGTCGACGACGTTGCCCCGCAGCAGGAACGCTTTGAACCCTTTCATTTCGAAAACTCCTCGGTTCGTCCTAACCCGCAGACACCGACAGCACCACTTTGCCGAACTGCTCCGCAGTGTCAACGCGCGTCAGCGCGTCCTGCACTTGATCCAGCGGATAGGCGTGGTCGACGACAGGGCGAAGGCCGGCGTCGATCGCCTTCAAGACGGCCTCGAATTCCCCCACGTTGCCCATGGTCGAACCGAGGAGGTCGGCCTGTCGGAAAAAGAGCCGCGGGATGTTGATCTCGGCTTTGCCTCCAGAGGTTGAGCCGCAGAACACGAGCCGACCACCCTTCGCGAGGGAGCGCATCGACTCCTCGAACGTCGCGGGACCGACATGCTCGAAGACGACGTCGACGCCATCGCCTGTCGCCTCCCTGACTCCCTTGCTGAAGCTGCTCGAGTCGAAGACGGCATCGACGCCAAGCTCGAGCGCCCGCTTTCGTTTCGCCTCGGAGCGGCTCGTCGCGAGGACCCGAGCGCCAAGATGCCTGGCGATCCCGATCGCCGCCACCGCCACGCCCGCTCCGGCGCCCACCACGAGCACAGTCTCGTCGGCCCGCAGCCTAGCCCGCGTGGTCAGCATCCGCCAGGCGGTCAGGAACGTGAGCGGAAATGCCGCCGCCTCCTCCCACGACAAAACCTTTGGCTTGCGGAAAACGTTGCGCTTGTCGATGTGGATCAGCTCGCAGGCGGTGCCGTCCGAATGCTCGCCCAGGATGCCGAATCGGGCGCACTTCACGTTTTCGCCCGCCCGGCACCACTCGCATTCCCAGCAGCAGAGGGTTGGGAAGAGGACCACCTCGTCGCCGGGCTTCCAGGCCGGGTCGCCTGATGCCTGGACCACCCCCGCACCATCCGCCGCTATGACCCGCGGAGGCGTGACCCTCTGCGCTCCGTGGGCAAGCCAGAGATCGAGGTGGTTGATGGAGGCCGCGCGAATGGCCACTGCAACGGTGCCCGGCGCGGGCTCCGTTCGGGGCCGCTCCCGGATCCGAACGCCTGCAGGACCGGTGGGCTCCTCGTACACGGCGGCTTTGCCCTGGCTCAGAACTTCCACATCGCTCCCCCACATGGCACTTGCCGGCTCATTTGCGAAACTTAACCAGATCGGCGGGACGCCGCGTGAGTCCGGGCCATAGACTTGGCACTCCGCTTTCCAAGGGCTATGCGCATCCTGGTCTCCATCCTCACCCTCTTGACGCTGCTGCCGTCCGCCGTGCCGGTGCAGGCCGCGGACGCGCTCCCGCCGGGCCATGCGCTCGGTCATTACGTGCGCTGGAGCTATCCCAGCCAGATGACCTACGGCCCGATCGAGGACGGCCGCGGGAGCACGGGCATGGCACCTTCCGCACGCGCGTTCCTAACGCTGCCTTTCATGGGGCCTCAGTACATCACCTCGATCTTCGATCACTGCTCGCCGGACTATGGGATCAACGGCAAGACCTGCAGGTACGACGGCACGATCGCGTCGGCAAAGGGGGGAGGTCCCGATCCCACCTTCGACGCCGGATACGCTCAGACGCCCGGGAGGCAGGACTACCTCTACTACGACGGCCACGACGGCTACGACTACGGCCTCTACTTCGAACCGGTGGCGGCGGCCGCAGGCGGCGTGGTGATCCTCTCGGGTTGGGCCGTGCCGTCGTGTCACAGCTGCCTCAGCGGGCTGACGATCGAGATCGATCACGGCAACGGGCTGCTGTCGTACTACGGGCACCTGTCCCGGCTCTCAGTCACCGTTGGGCAGCGCGTCCGCCGCGGCCAGGTGATCGCGCTGTCGGGCAGCACCGGCACCGCGACAGGCCCGCATCTCCACTTCGGCGTCTACTACATCGGCGGCGGCGGACCCGTCGACCCCTACGGCTGGTCGGGTTCGTATCCCGACCCATATCCCAAAGACCTCGGCGACCTCTGGATCGGCGGCTCGCCGCGTTACGCCGACATCCCCATGCCGAAGGTCGCTCTCCACGCGGTTCCGAGCCTGCGCGACCCGACGGCGATCGGCGTCTCCTGGTCGAGCCCCGGGGTTGGCGACGTCTTCACCGTGTTCGTCGTCGGGCCGGACGGCGTCTTCAGGAAGTGGAGAGGGGGCGTGCCGGCCGGCTCGGCGGTATTTCAGGGCCGGCCGGGAAAGACCTATTGGTTCTGGGCCTCGGTCACCACCGACCTCGGCTGGACGGATGCAAATGGTTCACAGGTGGTCAAGCTGCAAGGCGTCCACCGATCGGAGCAATAGGCCTGCGGAGCGGGAATCTTAGAATCAGGCGGTCTTGATAGCCGAAGCCTTCAAGGGAAAGACCATCCTGGTCACCGGCACGACCGGCTTCCTGGGCAAGTCGATTGTCGAAAAGTGCCTGCGTTCAATCCCCGAGGTCGGCCGGATCAACCTGGCGATTCGCTCGAGCGCGCGGCGGCCCGCGGCCGAACGGTTGGAGCGTGAGGTGCTGTCGAGCCCCGCTTTCAAACGCCTCAAGGAGGAGCTTGGCGACGAGCCATTCTCGAAGCTCGTCAAGGAGAAGCTGGCGGTCCTGGAGCTCGACCTCGGCCGCGACGGGCTCGGCCTCACCGAAGCCGGCCGCGAGCAGCTGCGCGAGTGCGAGATCGTCATCCACTCGGCCGCGGCCGTCGAGTTCGACAACCCCGCGGACCTCTCCGCCCAGACCAACCTGCTGGGTGCCGCGCGGATGGTGGAGGCTCTCAAGGCCGCCGGCAGCCGGCCGCACCTCGTCCACGTGTCGACCGCCTACGTGGGAGGGATGCTGCGCGGGCTCGTGCGCGAGCAGGCGCCGCACGATCCGGGCCTGAACTGGCGCCATGAGGCGGCAGTGCTGTCGAGCCTGCGCCCGGCGGTGGAGGAGGAGTCGCGGCGGCCCGAAATCCTGAAAAAGCTCCGCCGCGAGGCCGGGGCGCGAATGGGCCCCGCCGGCACCCCCGCCGTGGCGCGCGCCACCGAGCGCCTGCGCGACCGCTGGGTGAAGGACCGGCTGATCGAGCGCGGACGCGTGCACGCAAACGCGATGGGCTTCGCTGACATCTACTCCTTCACGAAGGCGATGGCCGAGCACGCCGTCGTGGAGCTGCACGCCGACATCCCGCTCTCGATAGTGCGGCCGTCCATCATCGAGAGCGCGCTTGCGGAACCGTTCCCCGGCTGGCTCGAGGGGTTCCGCATGGCCGAGCCCTTGATCCTTGCTTTCGGGCGCGGAATCCTGCAGGACTTCTCAGGCCTGCCCGACGCGCTCCTCGACATCATCCCGGCGGATTACGTCGTGAACACGGTGCTGGCGGTCGCGGCGAACCCGCCGCCCGACGAAAAGCCGCGCGTTTACCACGCCGCCTCGGGCACCCGCAACCCGCTGCGGTTCCGGCAAGTCGAGGACGCGGCCAGGCGTTACTTCACGAAGAACCCGCTGCGCGATCGCTACGGGCAGGCGATCGGGACGCCGACCTGGACTTACCCCACGCGCGGCCAGCTCTCGGCCCAGGCGAGCACCGCGCTGCGCTTTGTCGAGGCGGCGCAGTGGGTCGTCGAGCGGCTGCCGCTTGGCGCCGGCGTGGCAACTGTGTCGGACGACCTCAACGCCGAGCGCGAGCGCCTGGAACGGGCGGTGAATCTCATCCAGCTGTACGGCGTCTACACCGAGGTCGATTGCATCTTCGACACGCGCAACGTGATGGCGATCTGGGAGAAGACGCCCGCCGATGAACGCAAGCGATTCCCATTCGACCCGGCGCTGTACAACTGGGAGCGTTACTTCGACGACGTGCATTTCCCGACCGTGGTCCGCATGTCGCGCGCGGAGACCGTCGCCCGGAAAGGCAAGCAGCCAACGGGCAGCACAGCCGTCAAGGCGGAGGCCAGCTCGGTGAAGGCGGCCATCGATCGGCGCACCGGCCGGGCCGACGTGCTGGCGGTCTTCGACGTCGACGGCACCCTGGTCGAGACCAACGTCGTCGAGTACTTCCTGTGGATGCGCCTGCGCGCGCAGCCCCTTGACGACTGGCCCGGGTTCATCGCCCAGATGCTGCGCGAAGCGCCCCGCTGGCTGTACCTGGAGCGGCGCTCGCGTGCCGACTTCCAGCGCAGCTTCTATCGCGAGTACAAGGGCCTCGACTACGAGGTCATGAAAGGTCTTGGGCGCGAGGCGCTCGACGCCGTCACGCTGCGGCGCATCTACCCCGAAGGCATGCGGCGCATTCGCGAGCACAAGCGGGCGGGGCACCGCGTGCTGCTCCTGACCGGCGCTCTCGACGTGGTGGTCCAGCCACTGGCCGACCTGCTGGAGGTCGAGGTCGACTGCGCGCACCTGCTCACCGACCAGGACGGCCGGCTCACCGGGGACCTCGAGTCGCCGCCACCGGCGGGCGAGGCTCGCGGCACGCTCCTGGAGGAGTACGCCGCGCGCAACGGCATAGTCCTTTCTGAGAGCTTCGCGTACGCGGATTCGCTGTCCGACCTGGGGATGCTCGAGCTCGTGGGGACTCCGGTCGCAGTCAACCCCGACGCGCGCCTCTCGCAGGTCGCGGGCCAGCGTGGCTGGCGCATCGAGCGCTGGCGAATGGCCCCGGGCAACTGGCGCCTCCCAATGCCCGACCCCCGCTCTGCGGAATACAGAGAGGCCGTTCGAAGATGAGTGATCGATGCTGGCTCTAACCTTCCAGCGCTCGATCCAGTCCTTCGCCATCGTGAAGGCGTCGGGCGGCCGGCCCGAGGTGGCCACCAGCTCCCTGTCGATGCTCCACCTTGGCGACGTGCCGGAGCCCGAGCTCCCCGCCTCAGGCTGGTTGCGCGTGCAGCCCACCCTGAGCGGAATATGCGGCTCCGACCTCGCCGCGATCGGCGGCCACGCCTCGCTGTACCTGGACCCACTGACGAGCTACCCGTTCGTGCCGGGTCACGAGGTGGTCGGCACTCTCGACGATGGCTCGCGAGTCGTTATCGAGCCGGCGCTCGGCTGCAAGGTTCGTGGCATCGAGCCTCCGTGCCCACGATGCGCCGAAGGGCGGCCGGGTCTTTGCTACAACGTCACCGAGGGGCCGATCGAGGTCGGCCTCCAGACCGGCTACTGCGCAGACACCGGGGGGGGATGGGGCGAGGTGCTGGTCGCCCACCCGAGCCAGCTGCACCCCGTCCCTGACGTCCTCACCGACGAGGCGGCGGTCCTGATCGAGCCGTTCGCCTGCTGCGTTCATGCAGCGTTGCGCGGCGCTGCCGGCAAAGACGACATCGTGGTGGTGCATGGCGCCGGCACGATCGGCC
>JBGOTG010000152.1:0-6380 GCA_041476405.1 Candidatus Dormibacteraceae bacterium
CAGCTGCTCCGCCACGCTCATCCAACCTTCCGCGATGGATGGGCCTGCATCCAGGTCTCCCATGTCGTACACGCGCAAACCCTGCAGCACCTGGCCGTCCTCGGTGACCGGCGGCATCGCTGCGGACAGGCTGCGGATACGTTGCGGCGCCAGCGCCGCGCCCTTCCGGTAGACCGCCGAACCGTCGTACGGAATGCCGGCGACGACCATATCGGCCGCGTCGGCGGCAGCGCCTGCGAGTCCCCCCCAGGGCAACAAGCCGTCCAGGTTCATCATCGTTTTCGCACCTCGGGCACTTTCAGGATGAGTAACGCGCCGACCAACAGCGACGCGCTGAAGACAGAGAAGATGACGGGAAACCCTCCCGGCAGGCCGAGCAGCTGCGGCCCGTGGTTGAACGGGTCGAGCAGGAACCCGCCGATGAAGCGGGCGATGATGCCGGACCCTGCCGTCGCGATGTTGCTGAAGCCCATGAAGAGTCCCGCCTCCTCAGGCGGGATCACGTCCTGGACGAACGCCCAGTCGACCGAGAAGAACACGCCGTAGCCGATTCCGATCAGGACTCCGACCAGCGTCGCCTGCGCAGCCAGCGGCGGCACCTTCAGCATTCTCGCGAGCGGTTCCACGAGCTGGGTGGGCAGGAGCTGGTAGTGGCTGAACACGAGCATCAGGACTCCGACCGCCCCGAGCAGCCCGCCCGCCATGATGAAAGGGCGCCGGCCGAAGCGGTCCGAGGCGCGGGCAGCCGGCCAGGAGCTCAGAAAGGCGGCCACGATCACCAGGCCAAGGAGCGTGTAGCTGGCGGTGATCGTTTCGTTGCGTTGGTTGTGGAAGAAGACGTTGCTGAAGTAGAAGAACACGAAGCTCTGGACGCCGACCAGTCCCATCAGGATGAGGAGCCGAGAGGCCATCAGCCACAGGAAGCTCGGGTAACGGAGCGGCCGCGAGAACGTCGTGGCGATCGCCTGCCGCGCGGTCTTGAACTGTGAGCTTGTCGGCTCGGCGCGGTCCGGGATGAGCAGGATGGTGGGCAGCATCGTCACCACGAGGATGACGCAGATGCTCAGGATGGCTGCAGTCCGCCCGCCGTGGGCCAGGATGAAACCCGCGCCTACGGTTCCGGCGAGCAGCCCGACCACGTTCGCGACGCCGAAGTAGCCCGAGGCGGTGCCCCGCTGAGACTCCGGCACCACATCGGGCATCAGGCCCTGGTAGGGACCTTGCGCCGTGTTCGATGAGGTCTGGAGGAGGAAGTAGAAGATCAGCACCAGCCCGAAGCTGCCGGACAGAGCCAGCCCCACCAGGAAGAGGACGTCCCCGATGGTGCCGCCGAGGATGAAGGGGTGGCGGCGGCCGAACCTGGTGCGCGTGCGGTCCGACAGCGCCCCCGCCACGGGCTGCCACACGACAGCCATCAGGGATCCCACCCCTTCCAGCACCCCGAGCGCGAGCCCTTCGTGGTCTCTGCCCACCAGCTGGAGCACGAGGTCGGGGAGGATCAGGCCGCCGAGGCTGGTCCAGAGGTAGCCGATCGCGACCCAATAGACCGAAAGCACGATGAAATCGAGCTGGTTCAAGTGGCGGCGGTTCGGCCTGAAGGCCGGGGCCACCGGAGGGTCAGCGACCGCGGTGAGGATCAATCGGGCTGGTACGGCGGGAGCGACTTCTTGACCGGGCGGTCCTCGCGATATCCCAGGGCGTACTCGCCCTGGAGGATCGTGTGCACCTCGCGCGTGCCCTCGTAGATGATCGGCGCCCTGGCGTTGCGGAGGAAACGTTCCACGGGATACTCGGCCGAATAGCCGTATGCGCCGTGCACCTCGACCGCGTCATTCGCCGCGTTGAAGGCGGCGTCGGTCGCGTACTGCTTGGCCATGGATGTGTTGAGCGTGTTCCGAAGGCCCTGATTCTTCATCCACGCGGCCTTGAAATAGAGGAGCCGGCAGATCTCGTAGTCGCGCGCCATGCGCGCGATCATCTGCTGGACCAGCTGATAGCGGCCGATCTCCTGGCCGAAGGTCTTTCGCTCGCGCGCGTACTTCACGGAGGCGTCGAGGCTCGCGCGCACAGTGCCTGTCGCGCCCGCCGCCACCGTGTAGCGACCGTTGTCGAGACAGCTCATGGCGATCTTGAAGCCGTCGCCCTCTTCCCCGATCCGATCCGCCTCGGCCACCTCCACGTCCGACATGAAGATCGAGCCGACGTCCCCGGCGCGGATGCCCATCCGAGCCCCGATCGGCTCGGTCCGCAACGACGCGCCGCATGCGGCGCGATCGAGCATGAAGGCCGAGACCCCGCGATGCCCCGCCTTGGGGTCGGTCTTCGCAAAGACGAGCATGAAGTCGGCGGTGTCGGCGTCCGAGACCCACACCTTCTGGCCGTTGAGCACGTAGGTGTCGCCTTTGCGGACGGCGGTGGCCTGCATCGAGGCGACGTCCGAGCCCGCGTTCGGCTCGGTGAGCCCGTAGCACGCGAGCTTCTCCCCGCGCGCCATCGGAGCGAGCCATCGCTGCTTCTGGTCTTCGGTGGCCCACGTGTAGAGGCCCATGCCCACCAGCCCGACGTGGACCGACAGCACCGTGCGGAAGACGGTGTCCACGTATTCGAGCTCTTCGCAGACGAGCCCCAGGGACAGGTAGTCCAGGCCGTAGCCGCCGTAGCGCTGCGGAAAGCACACCCCGGGGAGGCCGATCGAGGCGAGCTTCGCGAAGATCTCGGGATCGTGATGACCGGCGCGGTCGTTGGCGGCGATGGTCGGCGCGAACTCACGTGCGCAGAAGTCCCGGACCGTGGCTACGAGCTGCTCCTGGTCGGATGTGAGCGCGAGATCGAGCATGACTACGGCTTCTTCGAAGGTGTCGGTGAATGCTTGGGCGGCGTGGTCGTCGGGCTCGGAGTCGGCGACGGACCGGGCGTCGGCGCCGGCTTCAGGTCGTTCGGGCCGACGTGGCCGATGAACGGCAGATGGCTGCCGATGCCGAGGATGATCGGCACGCTCCTCGAGCTGTGCAGCTGAGGCTCGAGGAAGCTGGTGTAGATCTGCTGGAGCTGATGGATGCCCTGCACGGAATCGATGTGCCCGCCGGAGGCGCCGGCGGCGGCATCCTTGAGCGCTTTCAGGTCCTGCTTGGAGACCATCGCCGAGGTGATCGGGTTGGATTGGATCCACGACTCGAGCTGGTTGACCTGCGCGATCGTCAGGGAGGCGGTCGTGATGGTCGGTTCGAAGGCGTTGTCGAGCGCAACGAGCGCCGAGATGGCGAGGTACACGATGACGAGCGTCACGGCAAGGTGGACGAAGATGCCGAGCAGTCCATCGACGCCGCGTACCGCCTCGACACGATGGAACGCGCCGCCGATGGCGCCGCCGACCGCGCCCATGACGATGGCCAGGATGATCGCGACGAAGACGCTCAGCACCGCGTTGAGGTGGGCGATCTTCTGCATCTCCGACGTGTACTGGTCGTGGAAGCGGAAGATCACCAGCAGCGTGCCGAAGAAGAAGATCTCGGCCATGAGCGGCTGGATCACCCCTCGTTGATAGCCGAGGAACAGCGCCAGCAGCAGCACGAACACGACGATGACGTCTATGAACATCGCGTCAGGCCGTCCCTGGGGGTATCCCGTGCACCGCGGCCATTGTAGAAGCACCTGCGCGGGCGAGCCCCCGTACGGCGATTCCGGCCTCCTTGGGTTAGACTCGAAGCGATCTTGGCCCGAACGATCGCCGTCGCGATGCAGAAGGGGGGTGTGGGCAAGACCACCACCGCCGTGAACCTGGGCGCCGCGCTGGCGGAGTTGGGCCAGCGTGTCCTGCTCATCGATCTCGACGCGCAGGGCCATCTCACGCTCTATATGAAACCCCCGGCTGACATCCAGAAGACCATCTACGACCTTCTGGTCAATCCCGAAACCACTGTGACCGACGTCGTCCAGGAGGCGCCTCAGATGGGCGTCCATTACATTCCCGCGGACGTCGAGCTGGCCGGCGCCGGCAACCAGCTGATCAACGAGATCGGCCGCGAGAGCATCCTGCGCGACAAGCTCGAAGCCGCCCAGAGGCGATACGACTTCATCATCATCGACTGCCCACCCTCGCTCGACCTCATTGTCATCAATGCGCTGGTCGCGGCCGACGAGGTCCTGGTCCCGCTGCAGGCCGAGTTTCTCGCGCTCAAGGGCATGCAGGAGCTGCTGGTGACGATGGAGCGCGTCAAGCGCAGGTTGAACCCGAGGCTGGAGCTCACCGGAATCCTGCCGACCCTATACAAGCAGCGCGCCCTCCATTCGCAGGAGGTGCTGGCGGCGGTGAGGGAGAAGTACGGAGACAAGGTCTACGACTTCGGGATCACCGACTCGATCCGCTTTGCCGAGACCCCTCTCGCGGGGCAGTCGATCCTGCAGTACGCAAAGGACTCGGACGGGGCGAAGTCGTACCGTGCGCTGGCGGCGAAAGTGATGGAGAATCACAGGTGATGACCACCTTCAAACGAGTATCTCTGGCGGGCTCTGAAGAGCTTTTCCGGCCGACCCGTCCGCAGGTCGTCTCCGACACCGACGACGTGATCAAAGAGGCTGTCGACCGCCCCGCGAAGGTCAAGGAGGTCGTCTTCAGGACCATTCACTTCACGCCCGAGGAGATCGAGCTGCTTCTAGAGGCGATTCAGACCGCCAAGTATCCGGACAGGGCCCGGGCCAAGCCCGCCCTCGACAAGTTCGACTCGCTCGACGCGCTGCGGATCAAGGTCCAGGGCGAAACGGCTCAGTAGCGTTTGCGGGCTCGGCGCCGGACATACCCATATGTCCAGTAGAGGCAGATGAGCAGCAGGACGCCGGAGAACGCGATGACGGCGACATGCTGCACAGCCTCAATGGTGACCGTTTCCCGCCTGCGGCCGCCAAAGTCGTAGATTTCCTGGCATGGGGAAGCTTGGGATCGTCAAGGTCAAGCTCGACCGCGAGGTCAACGCCTACGTCGTCACGTGCGCGTCGACCAAGGAGGCGGTGGTCATCGACCCGGGTCTCCCCGCGGAGAAGCTGGCCGACCAGGTCAAGGGCCTGACCGTCCGCTTCATAGTCGCCACGCATTGCCACCCGGGCCACGTGGCAGGCAAGGACGACCTCAAGGACCTGACAGGCGGCCAGACCGCGCTTCATGCGGCCGACGCCAAGCAGTTCCTGCGCTCGGCCGACAGGTACCTGGTGGATGGGGACGAGCTCGAGTTCGGGGAGTTCAAGCTGTTGGTCGTCCACACCCCCGGCCACACTCCGGGCAGCATCTGCCTGGTCGTCGCCAACCACGCGTTCGTCGGCGACACCATCCTTGCCGGAGGCATCGGGAAGCAGACTCCCGAGACAGACCTGCGCCGGCAGATGATGAGCATCGGCACCAAGCTGCTGCGCCTGCCGCCGACCACCGCCCTGTACCCCGGCCACGGACCTGCCACCAGCCTCGAGCGCGAGCTGGCCCAGAACCCGATCTTCAGGGGAGCCGGAGCCAGAGCCTGAGCTCCGACCGCTCAGCGCGGGACGACCATCCGCCCGCTCGCCCCGCCTACCTTGCGACCGCCGCGCGTGACGGTCCGACCGCGCACGAAGACCTCGACGATCGAGAAGCCGAACTCCTTTCCTTCGAGCGCGCTGTGCTTCTGGCGCGATCGCATGAGCGCCGGACGGACGACGGTGCTGCGCTGAGGATCGACGATGACGAGGTCGGCGTCGAAGCCCGGCGAGATCCGGCCCTTGCTCTCGTTGAGGCCCGCCAGCGCCGCAGGCCCTTCGGCAACCCAGGCCGGAGCCTTCCAGACGTCTCCCAATCGCATGGCGAGCTCCAGGCAGCTGAGGTACAGGGTCTGGACGCCGGGGCTTCCCGCGGCGGCGTCTTCCAGGGGCCTGGCCTTGTCTGCGTCCGTGTGTGGCGCGTGGTCGGTGGCGACGATCCGGATCACACCTCTCGCGAGGGCGTCGACCAAGGCGTCTCGGTCGAGCGCGGTTCGGACCGGCGGGTACACCTTCATCGTCGTGCCAAGCCTGTCGAAATCCTGGTCCGACAGCCAGAGATATTGCGGGCACGTCTCGAGGCTCAGCCGGGATCCGTCTCTGATCGCGGCCTCCGCCGCGATAAGGCCCAGCGCGCTCGAGACGTGGGCGATGTGCAGGCGCGCGCCAAACGAATCGGTGATCGCCGCGGCCGCCGAGATCGCTACAGCCTCGGCCTCAGGCGGGCGGGAAGCGAGCACGTCGGCGTATGAGTCGAGGGGCCGCCTGAACGCCGCGAGGATGCCGGGATCTTCGGCGTGGATGACGAGGGGCAAGCCGAGCCCGGCCACCACCGGCGCCAGCCTGAGCAGCGTCCCGTAGTCCGGCGGTGCCTCCAGATC
>JBGOTG010000153.1:0-6368 GCA_041476405.1 Candidatus Dormibacteraceae bacterium
GCGATCCTGTGCAGCCAGGCCTCGGCCGGGACCTTGCCCTGCCACCTCGGCCAGGCTCGGTAGGCGCGCGTGAACGCCTCCTGCGCACAGTCCTCGGCGGCGTCGACCGAACCCACGATGCTCGACAGGGTGCGCACCACGCGTGCAAAGCTGGTCCGGTAGAGCCGGTCGAAGTCGGCAGTCACGCCCGGCGTGTACTGGACCGACGCCGGCTGCTCGTCATCCGGCGTGACCGCCCGTTCCCTCATGGCTACGCCCGCCCTTTGCGCCACTGCCGGATCAGCCCACGCTGCTAGTGGTCTCCCGGCGATGGAGAGGGATGGTGCTCGGGCGGCTCCGGCGATTCGTGGGGCTCGGGCGATTCGCGCCAACCGCTGGGCTCGGGCGATTCATGCCAACCGGGCGAAGGGCTGGGTTCCGGCGATTGACGCTCGGCGGGCTCAGGGGAAGAGGTGTCGCCGGGCTCGCGCTGGGCTGTCGTCGGCGGAGTCGGGCTCTCGCTCGGCTCGGGGGATTCCGACGGCTCCGGGGACTGGGACCCCTCAGGCCCGATCCGCGTCGTGTCGTCAGATGGAGGGATCCCCGCCCACTTGCTGGCGTATGTCATCCAGTGGTTCGGATCCGGGCTGCCCGAGGCGACGGTGGCGACCAGGGCCAGCAGCAAAGCCGCGATCACGGCGACCGTCAGCGTCTTGCCGGCCGCCCACACGAATCCTCCCGGCCGGTGTCCTGAATACTGTCCCGCGCCGGATGGAGCCGAGACGTTCAAGGCGTCGAGCTCTCCACGCAGGCGCTGCGCCAGCGCCTTCTCAAACGAGTTGTCCACAAGCTCCATCGTAGATAGAGACGCTTGATCGCCCAAGAGTCGGAAGTCAAACCTGGGAAATTGCTGGGCCGCTCGGGGCCGGCTTTGATCGGGAGCGGCGCCGCACGGCGCCGGTAGAATCGAGCGCCCAGTGACGCGACGCTCTCGTTCCCTGCTCGTGATCGGGGCTATCGCCCTGGCGGCCGTGGGGGCGTTTGCGTTGATCGCCCTCCTCGAAGGCGACATCCCGGACATCGATCTCGGGCTCGTCGCCACCGTGCTTCAGGGCAAGGGCTACCTGGGCGCCATCGCGCTCCTCTACGCCGAGGAATCCGGCGTTCCGATGCCGGTGCCCGGCGACTTCTTCGTGATGTACGTCGGCCGCCAGACGGGCGGCCAGCTGCTCCCGCTCTTGGCTGCGTGGGTGGCGCTCATCACCGCGGTCGTCCTTGGATCAACCAACCTCTACTTGCTGGCCCGAAGGTTCGGGAGGCACTGGGTCGAGGGACGGCTCGGCCGGATCATTCACCTGACCCCTGAGCGCGTGGCTCGCGCAGAGCAAGCCTTCCGTCGCTGGGGAGTCCTGGCCATCGTGTTCGGCCGTCACATACCCGGACTACGCGTTCCCATAACGGTGGTAGCCGGCACCCTTCGCACCCCGTACCCGGTCTTCGCGGCCAGCGTGGCGGTGTCCACAGCCGTCTGGGCCGGCGTGTTTCTGATCGTCGGCGTGACGATCGGGGATCAGGTGCAGAGCTTTCTCGAAGCCCATCGCGGGACATACGTGCTGGTCGGCGCCGTGATCGTGGTCGCCGTCGCCGCGGTGCTGTTCAGGGTCGCCACGGTGATGGGGTCGCCCGCCCGACCTGCGAGAACTCCTGCAGTCGAAGCGGTGGACGACGGTGCGGCCGACCACAGCTCATAGCGCCGGATCGACTGGCTCGCTCTCCATCGCCAGCACCCCGAAGACGCACTCGTGGACGCGGTACAGCGGTTCGCGCGCGACAAACCGGTTCAGGGCCTCGACGCCGAGCGCGAACTCACGCAAAGCCAGCGAGCGCTTGAGCGCCAACGAGCCCCGGTTGCGCAGCTGCTCCAGGTTGCCCGCGAGGTCGTACTCCGGGCCGTAGATGATCCGCAGGTACTCGGAGCCTCGGCACTTGATGCCGGGCTGTACTGTCCCTCGGCCGGACCGCATCACGAAATCGATCGGCTTGACGACCATGCCTTCGCCACCTGCAGCGGTGAGCTCCGTCCACCAGGCGATCGCCTCTCGCTCGCTGCCCTCATCGCCTACCTGGACCACCCTGTGCGGTGTTCCAACCAGCAGCGGGCCGCCGGCGGCCGCCAGCAGCGAAGCCTGTTCCATGTGCCAGACATGGCTCCTGTCCGTGTGGACGGTGCCTTCCGAGGCGAGGATGTGAAACGGGGCAAGCCGCAGGTCATCGACAGTCTGGATCGGCCAGCAATAGCGACGATAGGCATCGACGTAGCGATTGACCGCTGTCAGGCGCCGGTCCAGGTCTGCGCCGAGCGCGGGGAGCTCGACACCCCTGGCTGAGGCTTGCTTCACCGCGCCGGCCGCCAGTTCGAGGGACACTTTCGCCGCCACCCCGACCGACGCGTACTGATCGACGAGCAGCTCCTGCGCTTTGGCAGACCACGGCATCAGCTCGCAATCGAGGCAGAACCAGGTCGTTTCGAAGCGGTCCCAGAACTCCGCGCGGGTCAATGCGTCGGCCACTCGCTCCAGGAGCGTCCTCTCGAGGCCTCCTTCTGGAAACATCGGGCGGCCGGTTCGGGTGTAGCAAACGCCGATACCGCTCCGAGGTGCGCCACCGAACCGCTCGATCGCCACGGCCTCGTCACGGCACACGATGACAACCGCTCTCGACCCCATGTGCTTCTCTTCGCACACGACCGCTCCGACGCCGTTCTTGCGGAAGTACTTGAAAGCCTCCGCAGGATGCTCCAGGAGGCCAGCCGTTGACGTCGACTCGGTCGGAGACATCGTCGGCGGAAGGTAGATGAGCCAGTGAGGATCGATTGCGAAACGGCTCATGACCTCGAGTGCAGCCGTCGCGTTGTCCTCCCGGATGGTCACGTTTCCTGCGAGTCCGGTCTGCACGATTCGCTTGCCAAGAACGTCGGCCACGTCCAGCAGGTCGTCGCGCTCGGGTGCTTTGGTCGACAGCGGGCGCGATGGTTCGTAATAGGTGCGAGCGGCGGGGACCGAAACCAGCTCCTTCTCGGGATACCGCAGGGCCGTGAGGCGGCCGCCAAACACACTGCCGGTGTCGATGTTGACTGTGTTGTTCACCCATCGCGGCTCCGAGACTGCGACGTGACCGTAAACGACAAGCGCCCGGCCTCGATAGTTCTGCGCCCAGTCCAGCCGAACCGGGAAGCCGAGCTCGTCCGTTTCACCGGTGGTCTCTCCATAGAGGGCGAAGTCGCGCACGCGCCCAGATGCCCGCCCCTGCATGTCCTCCTTGAGACCAGCGTGCGCAACCACGAGGCGGCCGCCGTCCAACACGTAGTGGCTGATGAGACCGTCCAGAAACTCGGCGGCCTCAGCCTTCAGCTCTGGATCGCGATCGAGTTGCTCCAGTGAGTGCGCCAGGCCGTGGCTGACGCTGACGTCTCGCCCGCGCAGCGCGCGTGACAGTTTCTGGTCGTGGTTGCCTGCGACGCAGAGCGCCGTGCCGTCGCGCACCATCGGCATCACCAGCCGCAACACGCCTGGGGTGTCGGGACCGCGGTCGACCAGGTCGCCTACGAATATCACTCGCCGGCCGTCAGGGTGCGTCACCCGTATTCCGCCATCGATTGAGATGGTGTATCCAAGCTCGCGCAGGAGCTCAACCAGCTCGTCGCGACAACCGTGGACGTCGCCGATGATGTCGAACGGGCCGTGCTCGTCGCGCCGGTTCACCCAGAGCGGCTGGCGAGTGACCTCCGCAGAGTCGACCGCTTCGACAGAGTCCAGGACGTATACGTACCTGAAGCCTTCTCGTTGCAGGCTCCGCAACGAGCGACGCATTTGATCGAGCTGGCGGTGAATCACGCCCGCCGGCAGATTGCGATTGGAGCGCCCCCGATTTCGTTCCACGCAGAGCTTCTCCGGGAGGTCGAAGACGATCGCCACGGGCAAGCAGTCGTGCTCTCGCGCGAGAGCGACCAGTGGCTTGCGGGATTCCGACTGCACGCTCGTCGCGTCGATCACAGCAAGCCGGCCCGAGCGGAGGCGCTCGCCTGCGATCGAGTGGAGAACCCGAAATGCGGCGGGCGTGGCCTCCATGTCGTTTTCGTCGTCGGAGACGAGGGCTCGGCAGAAGTCCGAGGAGATCACCTCCGTTGGAAGGAAGTGCTTGGATGCAAAGGTCGACTTGCCGGCCCCGGACGGCCCGATGAGAACTACGAGCGACAGCTCCGGGATCGTGATGTTCATCGCGTGAACACAGCCATCTGTGTTGGCGCGCCAACCTCTGGGTCGTCCGGTCCAATGCCCGAAAAGGCAACCGTGTACCCAAACCGCGTCGCCGCGTAGCCGGCCCAGCGCTCGAACTCGCCACGCGACCACTCGAACCGGTGGTCTTCATGGCGGAACCGCCCAGGGGCAAGGGTGGGAAAGCGGATGTTGTACTCGGCGTTCGGCGTCGTCAGCACGACCACCTTTGGCGCCGCAAACTCGAACAGCGAGCGCTCAAAGGCAGGCAGGCGAGCGGGATCGAGGTGCTCCACGACCTCGCTCACAGCCGCGCCGTCGTACCCGGCGAGCCGCGCATCCCGATACGTCAGCGAGCTGTGGATGAGCGTGACGCGGGCGCGCTGGGATTCGGGCAGGCGGTCAAGGCCAAGGCGCTCCCTGGCGCGTCCAAGGGCGGCCATCGATACGTCCATGCCGGCGATTTCCAGGAACGACGGGTCCTGCATGAGAACACGAACGAGCCTTCCCTCTCCGCATCCGAGATCCACGACCTTCTTCGCCCCGGCATCCCTTAGCGCGGCGGCCACCGCGGTTGCCCGCTGGTCAGCCAGGTTGAGTGGCCTTTCGATTGCCTCTTCCCTCGACTCGGGCCTGTCTTCGGACTCCCGCACTGCGGGGTCCTCCTCGGTCAGCCGCTCGAGCGCTTCGGACGTGAACGATCGAAGGCCCCTGAGATATCGCTTGACGATCAGCTCTCGGTCGGGGTGGCCGGCCAGCCAGCCCTCGCCTCGGTGAAGCAGCTT
The DNA here is from genome assembly GCA_041476405.1 of Candidatus Dormibacteraceae bacterium. Lineage (GTDB taxonomy): Bacteria > Chloroflexota > Dormibacteria > Dormibacterales > Dormibacteraceae > Palsa-872. The sequence continues at coordinate 5,039 of JBGOTG010000153.1, forward strand.
GTCAACCTCGGCCCGGTCGACCCAGTAGTGCTTGTCATCGTCGAGCGTCGGGATCAGTACGTAAAGGTGTTGGAGCAGGCTCGACAGCGTGACGCGCCTGCGGAGCTCAACTGTGAGGTAGCGGCTGGGGCCCCACGCCGGGAACCGCTCGTCCAGCTCGTGAGGCGTTGCCGTGACCTCGTAGCCGAGGGGCTCGAACAGCCGGCGCAGAATCGGTTCTCCTCCGCTGCAAGGGAGCATCGAGATGCGGGCGACCAGGGGTATCGCCGTCTCCGCGAGCTCCGGCCGATCCTTGCTCGATCCGGACATCGCCGAGCCGAAAACCTTGAGCAGCGCGGTGCTCATCAGGGAGGAGGCGACGTAGGGCCTGTCGTTCACGTACTGGCGAAGGCTCAACCTCCGGCTCGTCCTGGCGAGGGTGACCGGGTTTACCTCGAGAAGAAGTGCCACCGTGCAGCGCTGGTCTGTCGCTTCGGGATAGAAGACGTGCGCCTTGCCCACCGCCAGATCGAACGACTGCGCCTTGGCGGGATTCTTGTGGAGCAGGTAGCCCAGGTCCGTGGCTGGGCTGTGTGTCGTGGTGATCGTCAGGAGCATTCCAGCTTTTCCTCCCGGAACTCGCTGAGCGGGAGGCTGGCGAGAACCGGAGCTATTCCTTAGGCGGCAGGTTCCACCGACGCCAATGCGGTGATGGACCAAACGCAAAGCCGATGCCTGAGGTGCTGGCCCATGACGATCGCCAATGCTAACGGTTCGCGCCGAGCGCAAAGGGGACTACTGCGCGCTGACCACCTGGCCCACATCCCAGAACTTGGTGAAGCCCGAACAGCCGGTGATCGAGTGGACATCCTCGGGAGGCATACCGCCGGCCAGGGTCACTATCTCCCCTACCTGTGCGACAGGCTTCCCGGTGTCGTCGAAGACGGTCAGCGGGCTGATGCGGGCCGTGTAACCGTATGGCCACGACAGAGCGATCTCGTCCCGCCCCGTGGCAAGCCAGACACACGCAGTTCCGTCAGCATTGGTTTTCCCACCGAGCGTGCCGTCCGCGCGGGCCAGATTGATTGCATCCGACTTAACCGAAGCAGTCGCGATCCTGTAGCTGACGGTGGCCGTGGAGCCCGGCTCGGAGCAAGCAGACATCAAGAAGAACGCCAGCCCCAGGGAGAACGCTGCGGCACGCACCATGTTCAGTCTTGGCCTCACTCGTCGATCCGCCGGATAAAAAAACGAGTGGTGCCGGCGCAGGGATTCGAACCCTGGACCATCGGTTTAAAAGACCGCTGCTCTAACCAAGCTGAGCTACGCCGGCATGGCGTGATTTGAATAC
>JBGOTG010000154.1:0-6285 GCA_041476405.1 Candidatus Dormibacteraceae bacterium
CGAGAAGTTGATCGTCATCATCTCCACCACCGGTCGCAGTCCCAGCATCGCGGACCCGATGGCCGTGCCGACGATGACCTCCTCGGCGATGGGGGCGTCCACGACGCGCTCCGGCCCGAATCGGTCGATCAGGCCGTCGGTGACGCGGTAGGCGCCGCCGAACTTGCCGATGTCTTCGCCGATGAGGTAGACGGAATCGTCGCGCTCCATCTCCTCGCCGCGCGCCACGCGGAGCGCGACACGGTACAGCTTTTCCTCAGCCATTACAGCGGATCTCCATGGAGCTCCAGCCGATCCTCCCACTCGTCCGCGTACACGTACCGGTACAGCTCTTTGGTCTTGGGTTCCGGGCTCTCGTCGGCGTAACGGATGATGTCCTGGACCTCGGCGTCGACCTCCATGCGGACTTTCTTGAAGTACTCCTCGTCAGCGAGCTTGGCATTCTCCAGCTCGTGCTCGAAGGCGACGATGGGATCGCCCTTGCGCCATCGCTCCTTGTCCTCGGTCGACCGGTACTTGTCGGGGTCGACCACGGAGTGGCCTTTGAAGCGGTAGCACAGGGCTTCGATGAACCGCGGCTCAGAGTCGGCTCGCGTCTTCTCGACGATCTCGCTCGTCTTGAGAAGCACCTCGCGCAGGTTCATGCCGTCGACCTGGATCGACTCCATGTCGTACGCGCATGCCTTCTTGTAGATGTCAGCCACCGCCGAGGCGGCTTCGACGGGGGTGCCCATGCCGTACCGGTTGTTCACGCAGAACCAGACCACGGGCAGCTTGAAGACCTTGGCGAAGTTCAATGACTCGTGGAAGGCGCCGATGTTCGTGGCGCCGTCGCCGAACATGCAGAAGACGACGTCCTTCTGTTTCTTGTATCGGACCGCCCACCCGCCTCCGACCGCGAGCGGCAGGTGCCCGCCGACGATCCCATAACCGCCCATGAAGCGGAGGCCCGCGTCGAACATGTGCATCGATCCGCCACGGCCGTGCGACGTGCCGGACTCCTTTCCAAAGAGCTCGGCCATGACCGCCTTGGGGTCGACTCCGCGCGCGATCGCATGTCCGTGCTCGCGGTAGCTCGTGAAGATGTAATCGCTCAGCTTGAGCGCGAGGATGCCGCCGACGACGGTGGCCTCCTCTCCGATGTTGAGGTGGCAATAGCCGCCGATCTTCGCCCTGGTGTACTGCTCCTGCGTGCGCTCCTCAAAGCGCCGGATGAACTGCATCCGGCGGTGGAGCCCCAGCAGGAAATCGCGGTTGCCCTTGCTGAGCTCGAGCGCCTTGGGCGTGATGGCTGTCGGGGGTGGGGGAGTGGTTGGAGGCTTGACCGACGCGACCATCTGCTGCTCACGATTCTGCACTGGAACGGCGGCGGAGGTGGTGGCGGGTGCGGGTGTCCCAGCTATAGCCCCGCTCCCCGACCCCTCTCCCCGGGGGGGAGAGGGTTTCGCCCTGTTGGCGATGTGGATGGCCCGACCCTGCGCCGCCAGCGCGGCCTCCATCAGCGCCTCCGGCAGCGTTGGGTGTGCGTGAATCGTGAGGTCCAGCTGCTCCATGGTGAGACCGTTCTGGATCGCGAGGGTCGCCTCCGCGATCAGGTCGGTCGCGCGTGGCCCGATGATGTGCGCTCCGAGCAACCGGCCGGATCCTGAGTCCGCAATCACCTTGACAAACCCCTCCGACTGGCCGAGCGTCAGCGCGCGGCCCGAGGCGGCGAACGGAAAGCGGCCGATCCTGACCTCAAGGCCCTTCTCCTTGGCCTCCTTCTCACCGAGACCGACGTGCGCGATCTCGGGGTCGGTGTAGATGCAGTTGGGCGCGGCGTGGTAGTCGGGAGTCCGCAAATTCTGTGGGGGGGACTCCCCCCCAGCCGCGGCGGGCCCGGCGGAGCCGGATCCCGGCGCACCCCCTCTGCCCCCCGCGATGTTCTCGACCGCGCAGACGCCCTCGTACGAGGCGATGTGGGCGAGCATGATGCCGCCGATCACGTCGCCGATCGCCCACACGCCGGGCGCCGAAGTGCGGAGGTGCTCGTCCACCACGACCCGCCCGCGCTCGAGCTTCACACCGGCCTCCTCGGCGCCGAGTCCCTCCGTGTAGGGCGAGCGCCCGACCGCGAGCAGGACCTGGTCCGCGTCGACCGACCCGCCCTCGCCGCCCTCGGAGAACCGGACCTGCAGACCGCCTTTGCCCTTCACGACCTCGGCGACCTTGCTGTTGGTGTGAATCGCGCCGCCGATTCCCGCGAGGTGCTTCGCGTAAACGCCGACGAGGTCTGCATCGACCATCGGAAGCACCTGGGGCAGCATCTCGAGCACTGTGACCTTGCTGCCAAGCGCAGAGAACATGGCGGCGAACTCCATACCGACCACGCCCCCGCCGATGACGGCGAGCCGTGGGGGCACTTCCTTGAGCTCCAGGATCTGGTCGGAGTCGATGGTGTGCTCGGCGCCCTTCAGCGGGATCCGCGAGATCGCCGAGCCCGTGGCGATCACGATGTCCTTGGCCTGGATGGATGCGTCGCCGGCGACCTTGACGATGCCTTTGCCGCCCAGTTGGGCCGCACCGCGGAAGACTGTGACGCCGCCTGCCTTCAGCAGGCCCTCGACACCCTTGACCAGCTGATCGACGACTGCGGTCTTCCGCTTCTGAGCCACTGTCCAATCGAAACCGACTGAATCGACGAGGAGGCCGAACTCAGCGCCGCCCTTGGCGAGGCTGTAGAGCTCAGAGGATTGGAGCAACGCCTTGGTCGGTATGCAGCCGCGCACCAGGCACGTGCCGCCCAGGCGATCCTTCTCGACGATCGCCGTCTTGGCGCCGAGCTGTGCAGCGCGCAGGGCGGCGACGTACCCGCCCGGCCCGCCCCCGACGATCACCACATCGAACGAATCAGACATAACTCCCTTCTATATGAGGTATCAGGATTGATTATGGCGAGGGTCAGCGTTCCGGCGCAGGCCGCGAGCCGTTCGGGACGTAGCGATTGGTGATCGGCATGCGCCTGTCGCGGCCGAAAGCGCGCGGTGTGATCTTTACGCCTGGGGGATACTGCCGGCGCTTGTACTCGCTGCGGTCGACGAGCTGGATCACGCGCGCGACGATGTCGGCCGAATAGCCTGCCGCGACCAGCTCGTCCGGGCCCAGGTCCTCCTCGACGTATCCGCGCAGGATGGGATCGAGCACCTCGTAAGGGGGCAGGCTGTCTGAGTCCTTCTGATTGGGTTTCAGCTCGGCCGTCGGAGGCTTGGTGATGACCCGTTCAGGTATCGCGAGACCAAGTGAGTTCCTGTAGTGGCATAGCTCGTAAACCATCGTCTTGGTGATGTCCTTGAGGACTGCGAAGCCGCCCGCCATGTCGCCGTAAAGGGTTCCATAGCCGGTCGCCAGCTCGGACTTGTTGCCTGTGGTCAGCACGATGTAGCCGAACTTGTTGGACAGTGCGTGCAGGATTGTGCTGCGGATGCGCGGCTGGATGTTCTCCTCGGCGACCCCCGGTTGAGTGCCGCGGAAGACACCTTCGAGCATCGCCTCGAACGCCTGGTGCGCGGGTTCGATGGGGAAGTCGAGGAGCTGGATCCCGAGCGCCTCTGCAACCAGTCCCGCATCCTCCAGGCTCTCTGGGGACGTGTAGCGCGATGGCATGCGGACGCAGATCACGTTGTCCGGCCCAAGGGCGTCCGCCGCGATGGCTGCGGTGAGGGCGGAGTCGACGCCGCCCGACAGACCTACGACCACCTTCTGGAAGCCCTGCTTCCGGACGTAGTCGTGCGTGCCGAGTGTGACTGCGGCGTAGATCTCGGCAGCGCCTTCGAGCGGCGTGTTCTCGGCATGCGCGATCGACGGTTTCGTCGCCTCCGGAACGATGGGCGGCGACAGCTGCACCTCGGTGACCACGAGCTCGAGGCGTTCCGCGCCCTCCGCCTCGCGGCGAATGCTCTCGTGCGGCCGGTGGAACGGGACCGCGCCGAAGTCGAGGTCCCAGACGACCAGGTCCTCGCGAAACGATGGTCCGCGGGCAAGAATCGCCCCGTCTGGTCCAAAGATCGCGCTGTTGCCGTCGAAGACCAGCTCGTCCTGGCCGCCGACAGTATTCACCCAGGCGATGAAGGACCCGTAGTCCGCCGCACGGTCGGCGACCATGGCCTCGCGTGGGACCCGCTTGCGCTCGTGGTACGGCGAGCCGTTGATGTTGATCATGAGCTCGGCGCCGTGATTCGCCTGCCACGCCATCGGGCCGGAGGGGTACCAGCAGTCTTCACATACCGACACGCCGATTCGCACGCCGGCCAGCTCGAAGATGGGGCACCGATGGCCCGGCGTGAAGTAGCACTGCTCGTCGAAAACGCCATAGTTGGGCAGGAACACCTTGTGATAAACCGCCTTGAGCTCGCCGTCGTGCATGAAAGCGGCGGCGTTGAAGATGTCACCGTCCTCGTCCACGAAACCGACCACTGCGGATATGCCCTTCGTCGCCTGGACGACGACGTCTAGCTGCTTGAGGTTGTCGCGGACGAACGCGGGCTTGAGGACCAGGTCCTCGGGCGGATATCCGGTGATCGCAAGCTCGGGAAAGCACACGATGTCGACGCCCTGCTCGCGGGCGCGACCGATCCAGTCGGCGATGAGGCGCGAGTTGCCCCAGAGATCGCCGACGATCGGGTTGATCTGCGCCAGCCCGATTCGAAGAACCCGCTCCACAGGTCAATTGTCCTCCCCGCTTGCCGGGGAGGTGGCCCGCAGGGCCGGGGGGGGTCCGGGTGGCCGCGAGCGTCCGCGACCCCGCGCCTAGCTACGATTGGGTCCGGTGAGCTACTTCGAACGACTCCGCGCGCTCTCCGGGGACCGGCACACTCTGCTTTGCGTCGGGCTCGACCCCGACCCCGAACGGATCGTGGGCGGGGCTGCCGGCGCGCTGCGTCACTGCCTGGAGGTGGTGCGCCAGACCGAGGAGCAAGCGTGCTGCTTCAAGCCCAACAGCGCGTTCTGGGAGCAGTACGGTCCCGACGGCTGGAAGGCGCTGCTCGAGCTGCGCGACGCCTCTGCGAACACCCCGTTCCTCTTCGACGCCAAGCGAGGCGACATGGCCAACACCATGCGCGCGTACGCGCTTGCTGCCTTCGGGACCCTGGCCATGGATGCCGCGACAGTCAATCCGTATCTCGGCGCCGACTCGATCGAGGAGTTCACGCATTACAAGGATCGAGGCGTCTATGTGGTGTGCCGCTCGTCGAACCCCGGGGCGACGAGCCTGCAGCACCTGGAGGCCGAGAACAAGCCGCTGTACCTCCACGTCGCGGAGCTGGCGGAGAGCCTCAACGAGCACGGCAACGTCGGACTCGTGGTCGGCGCCACTGCGCCAGACCAGATCGCCGAGGTACGCCGTGCGTCGAGCCTGCCGTTCCTGATTCCCGGTGTGGGCGCACAGGGCGGAGATCTCGTCGGCGCGGTCAAGGCCGCATGGAACGGCGACCCGGCATCGTGCCTGGTCTCGTCGAGCCGCAGCATCATGTTTGCGGACAAGCCGTGGCGTGAGGCGGGAAAGCTGAAGGACGAGATCAACGCGGTTGCGGGCGCGCTGCGGTGAGCGAGCGTTACACAGCTCGGCTCGTGCTGACCGGCCACATCATCGATTCGATGATGCTGCCGCAGGTCATGGACCTGGTCATGGACCTCGGGGGCAACTTCACGATCGAAGAGCTCAAGGTCGGCCAGCACAAGACGGACACGTCGATCTGCCGGATGGAGATCGTGGCCGGCTCGGCGGACCAGCTGGACCAGATCGTGCGCCGTGCGCGCGCCCTCGGCGCAACCGCCGAAGCGGAGGAGCCCGCCCAGGTCGAGAAGGTCACGACCGAGGGCGTCTTTCCAGAGGGTTTCTACTCCACGAGCAACCTACCGACCGAGGTGCTGATGGGTGGGCGCTGGGTCCCCGTCGAAAACATTGAGATGGATTGCGCGATCGCCGCCGACACCAAGGCCGGGCGCGCGTGGACGATCGTGTTCCAGGGCGCCAAGCCGGGAATGGACGTGGTGGTCGGTTATCGGGGCGTGCGCGTCACGCCCCTTGAGCGCTCGCGCCAGACCGAGATCTTCAGCTTCATGGGCAGCGAGGTCTCCGCCGAAAAACCCAAGAAGCAGCTCATCGGCGGAATCGCCGCCGAGATGCGCCACATACGCGAAACCGGCGGACGCATCGTCGTCGTCGCCGGGCCTGCTGTTGTCCACACGGGAGCGGGCCGCTACCTGTCGAGGCTGATCGAGCTCGGTTTCGTGCAGGTGCTGTTC
>JBGOTG010000155.1:0-6237 GCA_041476405.1 Candidatus Dormibacteraceae bacterium
CGAGAAGGACACCGTGTTCCCGATCGTCCCGATGTTCCACGCCAACAGCTGGGGCCTTCCCTACGCGTGCGGTATGGCCGGATCGAAGGTCCTGTTTCCCGACAAGTTCATGGGCGACGCGAAAGCCGTGGTCGAGCTCGCGGAGGAGGAAGGGGCGACCATCCTCGCGGGCGTGCCGACCATCTGGATCAACACCGCGGCTTACCTGAAGGAGTCCGGCAAGCGGCTGCCCAAGGTCCATACCGTCATCTGCGGCGGGTCCGCGGTCCCTCGGTCGCTCATGGAGGCGATGGACTCTGTGGGGCTGCGCATCCTTCACGCCTGGGGCATGACGGAGACCTCGCCGCTGGGCAGCGTCGCACGCCCTCGTGCCGATACGAAACCCGAGGATGAGCTCAATGCCCGCCTGACCCAGGGAGTTGTCAATGCGGGGGTGGAGATCCGGATCAGCGACCCCGCCACCGGCGAGGAGCTGCCTTGGGACGGGGTGGCCTTCGGCGAGATCCAGGTGCGCGGTCCGTGGATCGCGAGGGGCTATCACAACGGCTACGACGCCGACAAGCTGACCGAGGACGGATGGTTTCGCACCGGGGACGTGGCGAAGATCACGCCAGAGGGCTACATCCAGATCGTCGATCGCACCAAGGACGTGATCAAGTCGGGCGGCGAGTGGATCTCGTCAGTCGAGCTCGAGAACGCGATCATGTCGCACCCGAAGATCTTGGAAGCGGCCGTGATCGGCCTCGTCCACCCGAAGTGGGACGAGCGCCCCGTCGCCTACGCCGTGCCCAAACCCGAGTTCAAGGGTCAGGTTACGCAGGAGGAGGTCATCGACTTCCTCAAGGACAAGGTGGCCAAGTGGTGGCTTCCCGATGAGGTGCGCTTCATCGACGAGGTCCCCAAGACATCCGTCGGCAAGTTCGACAAGAAGGTCCTGCGCGCGAGCGCGGTCCCGATCAAGCCAGGAGTTCAGGAGGGAGCCAAGAGCTGATGGCACGAACAGCAGCCCAGGAGCACGCGATCGGTCGTGACAAGTTCCACTTCAAGTGGGACAACTCGATCCCGCCGGCCGTCGAGATCCAGCCCGGTGACGTCGTCCACTTCGACACGGAGGAGGTGACCGCCGGCCAGCTCAAGAAGGGCGACCCGGCCTCGAAGCTCGGCGCGCTCGACTTCGACCGCCTTTATCCGCTCGGAGGGCCCGTCTATATAAAAGGCGCCGAGCCCGGTGACACCCTCGAGGTCGAGATTCTCGACCTTAAGCCGGGGTCGTGGGGATGGACAGCGCTGCTGCCCGGCCTCGGACTCCTGGCTTCTGATTTCCCAGACCCCTACGTGCGGTACTTCGACCTGGGCGATCGCTCCTCAGCCGAGCTGCGCCACGACATCCACATCCCGATCGCGCCTTTCTGCGGAACCATGGGCGTGGCGACAGACGAGCCGGGCCCTCACGCAGTGCTGCCCCCGACGAAGGGGGCGGGCAACATCGACACCCGTCACCTGACCGCCGGCACGAAGCTTTACCTGCCGGTCTTCGTTCCCGGCGGGCTGTTCTCGGCCGGCGACTGTCACGGGGCGCAGGGAGACGGCGAAGTGTGCGTTACCGGGATCGAATGCCCGATGACGTTCTCACTCCGGTTCGGAGTGGTCAAAGGCGCCTCCCTGCGGCCCTGGAGCTATCACTTCCTCACCCCGGCGGCTCCGCTCCAGCCGCGCAGCGACGCCGACGGCTACCACGCTGTCTGCGCGCTCGGCCCAGACCTGATGGAGAACGCCCGCAATGCGGTGCGCGACACGATCGCGTGGCTGAAGGCAGATCACGGCTTGAGCCGCGAGGATGCCTACATCCTCTGCAGCCTGGCCGGCGACCTCAGGATCAGCCAGATCGTCGACCAGCCCAACTTCGGGGTCTCCTTCTATATGCCGCTGAGCGTCTTCCACTAGCCGGAAGGCACGCGCTGGCGGCCGGGAGCTTCTTCCCTTTCAGGGGGCAGAGAGCCGCGTACCGTGCGGCATACTGACCGACTGGTGTTCGAGGCTTGAGTACCACCCAACTGGGTCGTTATCCGATCGAAGCCGAGCTCGGGCGCGGTGCCATGGGCGTCGTGTACAGGTCGACGCACCCGCGGCTGGAGATCCCGGTGGCGATCAAGGTGCTGGCCGAGCAGTACTCGAGCGACCAGAGCTTCCGCCAGCGGTTCCATCGCGAAGCGGCCACGGTCGCCGCCCTGAACCACCCCGGCATCGTCCGCGTCTACGACTTCGACGAGGACGGCCCGGTGCTCTTCATCGTCATGGAGTGGGTCGAGGGCCGGTCGATGCGGTCCTGGCTCGACGAGTACGGGCGCTTCAGCGTCGACGTTTCGGTCGACCTCATCCAGCAGCTCCTGTCCGCCGTCGGCGTGGCCCATGACTACGGGATCGTGCACCGGGACCTGAAGCCGGACAACATCCTGATCTCGAACCGCGGCAAGACCAAGATCCTCGACTTCGGCATCTCGAAGCTGATCGACGACAAGCACCGGCTGACCGCGACTGGCAGCATGGTGGGCACGCCCGCCTACATGGCACCCGAGCAGGTCAAGGGCGAACAGGTCGACGCGAGCTCGGACATCTATTCGTTGGGGATGATCCTCTACGAGCTCCTGCACGGCGAGCCGCCGTTCACGGGGCAGTTGCCCGCGGTGCTCCACTCCCAGGTGTTCGACCGGCCGAGGGCGTCGACCGCCATCCCCTCTCCGATCATGGAGATCATATGGAGAGCGACCGCCAAGGATCGCACCCAGCGGTTCCAGACCTGCGAGGAGTTCTCCGGCGCTTTTCACTACATGCCCAAGCCGGCTGCGGCACAGCCGCCGGCGGAGGCGATCTCGGACCAGCTTCCGGTTTCGGAGGAGGTCGAAGTGCCGAAGTCGCACCTCCCGGTGCACGCCGACGCTTCCAAGCCGCCCGGCGTGTGCACGTTCAGCGACTGTGGCGAGCGCCGCGGTTGGGCTTGCGCCTACAAGGACCTGACGGGCCGGGAGTGCAAGAGCTGGTGGTGCCGAAAGCACATCCAGTTCATCGAGCGGACGCCGTTCTGTCCTCGGCACGCGAGCGTTATCCGCGCTCTCGCCCCGACAGCGAACACGATCTTCGAGATCAAGAACCGGCCGGCCGTCGATGACCGCGCCCTTCCCCTCGCGGCACTCGTTGCGGAGGATGTCGACAAGGACGTCACCGAGCTGGTGCGGCGCCGCTACCAGAACCGCAAGGACGTGACCTTGGCCCGCGACCGCACCGTGCGCCAGACCTGGTCGGGCCGAAACGAGGTCGCGTGGGAGCGAAGCTGGTCGGCGCTCAAGAGCCAGGGCTACCTGGTGCGCATCGCGGTACGAGTGACCACGGCAGAGCCCGACATGGTTCAGCTCCTGATCGGCAACACGGTGGTGTTCAAGGACGTGCCGGACTGGATCAGCCGGCGGCGCGAGGGCGAGCCGCCCGACCATGCGGACCGCGCGCGCTTCGGCAAGAAGCTTTTCGGCGCGATCCTCGAGCACGTCGACCAGCCGCAGCCTCTGCCGGCGGTGGCGATTCCCTCGAACGGCCACGACATCGAGCCGCCGCCTCCGCCGGAGATCAACCGCACGCTGATCGAGGGCATGGTCCTCCGGCTGGCGTCCGCAGCCACTCGGCTCACCGGCTACGAGGTCGCCGAGCAGCTCGCGCTGCCGTTCGGCGCCGTCGAGCCGATCCTCAAGGTGCTCACCGGCTCCAACTTCCTCGACGCACTCGGCCTGGCTTCCGAACAGGGACCATGGCTGGGCAGGCCGCTGCCTGAGCGGATGGCGTATTCACTGACCAAGCAGGGGCGCCTCCGGAGCGACGAGATCGCCGGAGCGAGCACCCGCTATGCGGGGCCGGCACCGGTGTCGATGGCGGAGTACAAGCTCGTGCTCGCGGAGGCGGCCAAGCCCGGCACACTCGACCTGACCAAGGTCACGCTTGCCCTGCACGGGATCGAGCTGGCGCCGGGTGTCGTCGAGGCCGTGCGCGCGGCGGTCAACTCTCGATCGTCGATCTTCATCTACGGCGCGCCCGGAAACGGCAAGACCACTCTCGCCCGGCGCATCCCGACCCTGCTCGGAGGTCCGATCGTCATCCCCGTCGCGCTCGACATCGGTGGCGGCGAGGTGATGACCATCTTCGACGGCTCGATACACCGGCTGGAGCAGCACCAGCCCGCGGACAAGCGCTGGCGCCGGATCGCCCGACCGCTCGTGCAGGTGGGCGGCGAGTTCCAGCTGGACATGTTCGATCCCACGTTCGAGGAGGGGAGCCGGACTTACGGCGCGCCCCTGCAGGTCAAGGCCAACGGTGGAGTGCTGCTCATCGACGACCTCGGCCGCCAGCGGGTCTCGCCCAAGCAGATCCTCGACCGACTGCTCGTGCCGTTGGAGCAGGAGATCGACTACATGAACCTGTCGGCGAGCGGCCGCAAGGTGGAGGTTCCCTTCTGGGCGCAGCTCGCGCTGTCCACCAACCTCAAGCCTGGCGAGCTGCTCGACGAGGCCTACCTCCGCCGCCTGTCTTACAAGGTGCTGATGCCCGACCCCACGTGGGAGATGTGGTGCAGGATCTTCGAGCGCGAGCGCGACCGGCTCACCATTCCTCCCGATCCGAGCGCACTCGAGCTCATCCGAAGCCTGTACAGCGGGCGCCCGCTCCGCGGCAACCATCCGCGCGACCTCCTGGAGCGCCTGGTCGACGTTTCCGCCGCCCGCGGCGTGCGGCCGCAGCTCACCCTCGAGCTCGTTGAAGCGGCCTGGCACACGCTGTTCATCACGAGTTAGTCCGCGCCTTACCTCGTTTCAGAACCGAGTCGCCCAGCGCTCGAGTGATGTCGGCCGGCGTGACCAGGCCCACAAGCTTGCCGTTTTCCAGCACCAGCACGTGGCCATCGCTCAAGCCAAACCGGTTGATGATTGCCGCCACCGATTCTTCCGGCGCGGCACGCGCGACGTTGTCGAGGCCGAGCCCGACATCTCGCACTCGCGTGGCGCGCCATTGCTCCTGGGGCACCTGCGCGAGGCGGGCGAGGGTGACCAGGCCGTCGAGCTCCCCGTCGAAAGTCTTGAGCGGATAAGCGACCGCGCGCTGGACCGGGACATAGGAGCGCATGAACTCGTCCACGGTGATCCATCCGGGCGCGACCACCGGGTCGCGCAGCATCACGTCGGCGACACGCAGGCCCGCGAGCGCTCCGTGCATCAGCACGAACGCCTCCTCATTGCGCGCGGCCGACATCAGGAACAGGCCCAGGAAGATGAGCCACACTCCCCCGAGGTCGCGCTGCAGGAACAGGGAGAGCAGGCCGAGTCCGATCATCACGAATGAGCAGGCACGGCTCAGGAACGCGGCGGTGGACGTCGCCCGATAACGGTTCCCGTGGCGGCGCCAGAGCCAGGCGCGGACGATCCTTCCGCCATCAAGGGGAAATGCCGGCACGAGGTTGAACAGCAGAAGGGTCGCGTTGGAGAGGCCGAGCCAGAAGCAGCCGGCCTCCACCAGCGGCGGTCCAGCAGCCGCGTCGAGCCCGACGGTTGCGAGGCCGAATGCGATCGCGAGCACCAGGCTGACGATGGGGCCGGCGATCGCGATCTTCGCCTCAGCGCCGGCGGTGGCGGCGTCCCCGCCCAGCCGCGCAACACCGCCGAAGATCCAGAGCGTGATGCCCTCGACCCTCACACCGAGTCGCCGCGCCACAAGCGCGTGGCCCATCTCATGGGCGAGCAGCGAGACGTAGAAGAGGAGGGCGGCGATGATCGAAGCCAGCCAATAGGCCGACTGGGATTGGTCCGGGGCCATCTCCGGAAAGATCTGGCCGGCCAGGGTCCAGACGATGAGGACGAAGACGATGGCCAGGCTCCAGTGGAGCCCCACTTCGATACCCGCAACCCGGCCCAGGCGGACGCTGGAGTCCATTGGGGCCATGGTAGGGACACCGGAGGGCCGGATCGCGGACCCTCGGTATACTTCCCGTCGCCCCGAAAGCGGCGGTGGCGGAATGGCAGACGCGCTAGTTTCAGGAGCTAGTGTCCGCAAGGACGTGGAGGTTCAACTCCTCTCCGCCGCACCAACGATGTGACCTCTGATCTCAAGCCGAGATCGCAGGCACGGCATTGGAATCGCGGCGGGACGGCGCTGGAACGGAGCCTGAAAGTGGTGGGAAACTACCGAGTTAATAGGCTTTAGTCC
>JBGOTG010000156.1:0-6233 GCA_041476405.1 Candidatus Dormibacteraceae bacterium
GGCCGCGTTCAGCCCCACCGACGTCTGGGCGGTCGGCTACTACCGGGCGGCACCGGCTCCATCGCCCCGCCGCTCGCTGGCCGAGCACTGGAACGGCACATCGTGGACCATCGTGCCCGGCACCTTCTCGACTCCAGGAGACACCGAGATCAACGGGGTGGCTGCCCTTGCCGGCGGTCAGGCAGTCGCAGTCGGGTACGGGCGCCAAGCGCAGGGTGCGCCGCAGGCTGCGCTGCAGTTCGACCTCAGCACTGTCGGTCCGCAGCGGGCATTTCAAGTCAGCAGCCCGGGTTCTGACACGGACCTGTATGCAGTCGCCGAGGCGTCGGGCCAGGTATGGGCGGTCGGCTCTTGGCGGCTAAACAACTCGGGTCCTCACCTGACGTTTGTGGCGTCGGCCTTTTACACCTCGGGGTCGCTTCCTCAACTCACCGGCGGGACCAGCGCAAGCCCAGGCACCACCAGCACGGGCAGCGTCCTGTTCGCCGTGTCCGCGATTTCAGCGACGGGCTTCTGGGCCGCCGGGACCGCCACCAACGACGCCATCGGGGTGGACCAGACGCTCGCCGAGCTTTGGTGCAGGCCACACCTCGATCTGAGCGCCCCAGCCTCGACCCAGGCAGGCGCCGCATTCTCGCTGACCGTCACCGCCACGAACCTGGACGACTCGCTCGCGACCGGCTACCTCGGCACCGTCCACTTCACGAGCACCGATCCCCAGGCCCAGCTGCCTGGCGACTACCAGTTCGCACCCGCCGACGGTGGCTCGCAGACCTTCGCCGGCGTGCAGCTGCAGACGCTAAACAGCCAGTCGATCACCGCCACCGACACGATCGAGCCAGAGGTGAGCGGTTCCGCGACCGTCCTGGTGAGCTGCCTCGGTACTTGTCAGGTTCCAGCCGCAACGCCGGGCGACCGAGGCACAAGGCAGGCTCCGCCTACATCACCGCCACCACGGAGCAGCGCTCCAGGTACCGCTGCGGCGCCAGGACCGAAGACCGCGGCGTCCCCGCCGAAGACGGTCGCGCCGAAGCGGGCCACACCCATTGCAGCATCGACTCGGCCCAAGTCGGGGTCGGTTTTCCTCACCACGCGGTCAGGGATGGCCCCCATCGCCACGCGCCGCACGTCCAGCCCAAGCATCGCCGGACACGCGGTGTCGTCGGTAATCAGGACTGCCGTTATCGGTTCTCCCGCGCCGGTGCCGGCGCCGTGGTACGCGTTGCTTCTCCTGTCCGTCCTGGCGGCGCTCGCCCTCTTCGCGCGGCTGCTCCAGCCCAGGTCCTGATCTCGCGGGGCAAGAAACGCCCTGCGTCCGGCGTCCTCTCGGGTGGGATGCCAACGAGCCGCCGCGGGGCAATGGCGGTCGCCATGGCGCTGGTGGCCGCAGCGATGCCGGCCATCCTTCCGGGATCGGCCGCTGCCGCCCCGGTGCCGGGCACCGGCTGCGCCGTGTTCCCGGCCGACAACGTCTGGAACGCCGACATCTCGCGATTGCCAGTCAATGCCCACAGCGCCGCGTGGCTGGCCTCGACGGGAGCCGGCACCACGCTGCTCCACCCCGACTTCGGGGCGAAGCCATACGGCATCCCGTTCAACGTGGTCCACTCGAGCCACGCGACCACGAACTTCGATTTCCTGTACTGGGACGAGAGCGACCCGGCGGTGGCCACCAAACAACCGCAGGGGCCTTACCCGTACGGCGCCGACCTCGCCATCGAAGCTCCGACCGACAGCCACCTCCTGACCATCGACCAGGACACCTGCAAGCTCTATGAGACGGGTGGCACCAAGTACAACGGACCGAGCACGGCCTGGTCAGGCGCGATATTCGACCTCCACTCCGACCAGCTCAGGCCTGCCGGCTGGACCTCGGCCGACGCGGCCGGGCTGCCGATCTTCCCGGGCCTGGTCCGGCTGGACGAGGTCCAGGCGGGGTTCATCGGCCACGCCATCCGCTTCACGGTCCAGCAGAGCGACAAGAGCTATCTGTGGCCGGCCCGGCACCAGGCGGGGTCGGCGAACGATCCGAACCTCCCGCCGATGGGCGCTCGTTTTCGCCTGAAATCGAGCTTCTCGCTCTCGGGCTTCGGGCCTGCGGCGCAGGTCGTGCTCAGGGCGATGCAGCACTACGGCCTCATCGTGGCCGACAACGGATCCGACTGGTTCTTCCAGGGCACCACCGACGCGGGATGGAATGCGGGGCCCTACCCGGCGATGATCACCCAGCTCAAGACGGTGCCGGCCGGCGCGTTCGAGGCGGTGGACGAGTCCTCACTCATGGTCGACCCGAACTCGGGCAGGGTGACCTCACGACTCCCGGTGACCCAGGCGCCACCCGCGCCAAGCGCCGGGCGAACCGGGGTCAACCAGTCACCCACGGCTCCGGGCGGGAGCCCACGCCGCCCGCTGGGCTCGCGCGACCACCCTCGGCTGGGCGTTCACCTCCCAGTTTTGGGGCGCCTGAGATCGAGCACGTCGGCTCGGAGCGCGTTGAGCCCGAGCGTTGAGGACGGCGAGCGGGTAGCCCTCTTCTGGAGAGGCTCGCCAGGCTGGTGGACCGACCCGTCCGCGACGTCGAGGATGTAGCCCCGAACCAGGTCGCGGTGCGCGAGGAACTCGCACGCTCGGATCGCTTCGACAGACTCGTGTACCGCGCGGTCCAGGTTCGAGAAAGCCCCCATCCGCCTGTCGGGCCGATGACCGCTCGCTCGCTCGATCGCCGCGGCGACCTGCTCCTCCGTCTGGCCCAGAAGGCCGCACTGCGTGTGCGCCAGCACCAGCACCTGGGTGGTCCCGAGGAGCGCCTGGGAGACCGCCAGCGAGCGCAGGACGTCAGGTGTCGCATGAGCACCCGCGTTGCGCAGGATGTGCACCTCGCCGGGCCTGAGGCCGAAGATGAGCGAAGGATCGATTCGCGCGTCCATGCAAGTCAGGATCACGGTCCGGAGGCGCGGCCTCGCGTCCATCGACATGGCCCCCTCCCGCGCTCGCGCCCGCGCGACCAGGGCGTCGATATTGCTCGGGGTGGTGGGCATGCGGACATTCTGGCGTCGTCAGGCGCCGGCGGCAGAGTCGGAGCCGCATTTGCCGCCCCACGGAGTAGCCTACGGAGGCTCGGAAATGGGTGGGAAGAAGCAGCCGAAGGCGAGGGCGGCGAAGCGGGCGCCGAGCACCGCCCAGCTCTCCAAGAAGGACTACGAAAAAGAGCTGAGGAGGCTGCAGGTCGAGCTCGTTCAGCTCGAGGAGTGGATCCGGCATCGAAATCTGCGCGTGGTCGCGATCTTCGAAGGCCGGGACACCGCCGGCAAAGGAGGCATCATCAAGCGGATCACCGCGCTGTTGAATCCGCGCTACTGCCGGGTCGTGGCCCTACCCGCGCCGACCGAGAAGGAACGCACGCAGTGGTACTTCCAGCGTTACGTCACGCACCTGCCGTCGGCCGGCGAGATGGTCTTGTTCGACCGAAGCTGGTACAACCGGGCCGGCGTCGAGCACGTCATGGGCTTCTGCTCCGACGAGGAGTACGAGGAGTTCATGCGCACATGCCCGCAGTTCGAGCGAATGCTCGTTCACTCGGGGATCATCCTGATCAAGTACTGGCTCTCGGTCAGCGACGCGGAGCAGGAGCGACGCTTCCTGGCTCGGATCCACGACCCCAGCAAGCGCTGGAAGCTGAGCCCGATGGACCTCCAGGCCAGAGCGAGGTGGGTCGACTACTCCGAGGCGAAGGACCGGATGTTCGAGTACTGCGACATCAAGGAGGCGCCCTGGTACGTGGTCGAGACCGACAACAAGCGCGCGGCGCATCTCAACCTGATCGAACACTTCCTCACGTTGATCCCTTACGAATCGGTTCCGCAGGCAGGGATCAAGCTCCCGCCGCGGCAGAAACGGAGCTACAACCGGCCGCCCAAGAGCTCACAGAGGATGGTCCCCGTCCGGTACGAGGTGGTTTGACGTGGAGAGCGCAGAGGCACCTGTCTTCCCGGTGATTGCCATCTCTGCCGGCGCCACTCTGGCGCGCTCCTACGCCTGCGGCCGTAGGTTACGGCCTCGTGGCAGGCGGGACGGCCGTGTCAGACCCGCGCGGGCGACGTCCGCTATGCCATCCAATGACCAGCGAGCAGCCAACGAGTACAGCGAGGCACAGAACCGCCGTGATGATCGCCACGTTCGGCCCGCGGACGAGCCAGGCCACGCCGACGGCGACCGCGGACAGGATCAACAGCAATGCGGACAGCAGCCGCGTCAACCACGTACCGGAGTCCTCGGGCATGCGCCCGCCGGAGGCAAGCAACCTGGCCTGCGAGACAGCGTAGTTGAGGTCGCGCTCTCCATCACTGCGGTACATACGCCTTGAGTGTAAGGTCTGTGCCCAGCCTCGAGGCCGGCCATGACTGGCATGGCACCCCCCTGGCGCTGCAGCAGGCTACGACTGTCTGCGACGTCGCCGAACCGACCTGAAAGGAGGCCCCGTTTCGTGAAAGTCAGCGACCTGCCGCCCGGACGCCTTGCCTCCGTCGAACCCGGCGCAACACTTTCCGAAGTGGCCAGGCACATGCGCGTCGACGACCGCGACTCGGTCGCCGTGATGGCAGGCGATCGATTGGTCGGAATCATCACCGAGCGCGACCTGGTGCGCGCGATCGCCGACGGCGTCGATCCCGACAAAGCCCGCGCAGACGTGTTCATGACCTCGGACCCCGCGACGGTGACCGCCGATGAGGACGTGTCAGTGGTGGCGGTCAAGATGATGGCGCTCGGCATCCGCCACCTGCCTGTCGTCGACAAGGCGGGAGTCCCGATCGGCCTGATCTCGGCGCGCGACCTGGTCGCGCTGCTCGACCGAGGCAAGAGCTAGCCGGAAGGCGGTGACGAGGGCCTTACCTGCTGCCTCGAATCTGCCAGGCGAACGCGAGGGGCGACGACGCCGTCAGGTCTATGGCCGGTTCGACTGTGGACCAGGATTCGACGTTGTCCCTGTACACGGCGGTCGCGCTGTTGAACTGGGCGAAGCGGTTGACTCCGCCCGGAGGGCAGGGAATCATGCCGTCGACGGTTCCCCTGGCGCCGAATGAGTTGGGTCCCTCGACCGCTGCGCCGGCGAGGATGGGTGGCGAGCCGTCGAGGGAGCCGACGAGGTCGGTGACCTGGTGCTGCATACAGAAGGGGAACACGGTGCCGGCGCCCACTATCAGGCTGGTTCCCCAGGCGTTGGCCCCGAGGATGTTGGCCAGCCAGCGCTGCCCGTACTTGGCGTAGGTGTCCTTCCCTGTCAGCGCGTCAAACATCCCGGCTGTGACCGCGAGGCCGGCCCCGTGCGTGGTCGTGTCGAATTGATCCCAACGGAAACCGAAGCCGAACGGGTCTGCTGCAGACACCGATACGGCTCCGTCGAGCTGCTTTTTCAAGTCGGCCAGGAGGTCAGCGCGGGTGACCTGGAGACCGCGCGTGTCGCGGCGCTCGCCGATGGCCCGGTACAGGTCGTAGTGGGCCGCGGCGCTGACGTCGTAAAGGTTGAAGGTGTCAGCCGCGTCGCCAGGTCCCGTGATGTACGCGTGCGCCCAGTGGGCCGCGCGCCGGAGGTAAAAGCCCGGGTCCGCGTGGGGAAGCCCCGACCGGTGCCCGTCGGACATCAGCGCGATGCTGAGCTCGGTGGCGCCCAGCTCGAGGTCATCGCGCCACTCGGTCTCGGGATAGAAATCGAAGGGCGCCGCGGTCAGCAGGTCACCTGTCGGTGAGGTGTTCGCAAGGTCGAAGATGTGCTCGGCGGAAACCAAGCACCGATTCGCGTACGCCGGCCGGCTTTCGCGATAGACCTGGTAACAGAGCGCGAGGTCGGCGGCCAGACGCCCGGCGAGGTTGGGGCTGATGAGCGATCCTGGCGGTCCGGCGCGGAAGACAGGCCGGTCGCGGATGAACCTGAACAGCGGATCGCTGCCGCCGTAGGAGTCGTCGACCTGCGGCAGGCGCCAGATGTCGTGGTCGCTGACCGTTGCGTCGTTCCCGCTTGCCAGGCCTACCTGGTAGTAGAGCGTTCGCGTCTTGTCGTCCCACATCCGCTGCAGCCAGTCGAGCCCGAAGGTCAGCTCGTTGGAGAAGTTCGACGCGGTCGAATCAGGACCCATGTGTAGCGGGAAGTCGCGCATCCCCATCAGGAGGACGGCGACTGTGTAGCTGTGCGTCTCGACGAACTTCATGTAGTCGCCGGCGTCCCACCAGCCACCCGA
>JBGOTG010000157.1:0-6231 GCA_041476405.1 Candidatus Dormibacteraceae bacterium
AGCGGAGTCGGCGCGGGTGATGCAGTTGCTCCGTCGGACCACATTCGGATACACACGGGGACAGCTGGAGTCGGCCCTGTCAGATGGTTTCAACCGCACGGTCGACCGGCTGGTCGAGACAGCTCCCGCCGAGCCGCCCACATTGGAAGCCGCGGCGACGCCGGGCGGCCGCTTCCCCATCGGCCGGCTCCAGCAGTGGTGGGTGGGCCACATGCTCGCGACGCCGACTCCATTCGCCGAGCGCATGACCCTTTTCTGGCACGGGCATTTCACGAGCGACTACCGAAAAGCGGGCGACCACACCTTCATGTACTGGCAGAACCTGACCTGGCGCCGAATCGCGCTCACGGATCTGCGATCGATGCTCTTTCAGGTCACCGCGGACCCGGCCATGCTGCGCTACCTCGACCTCGCGACCTCGACCGGGCAGAGCCCGAACGAGAACTTCTCGCGTGAGCTGATGGAGCTCTTCACGATGGGCCCGGGCAACTACACCGAGGAGGACGTGCGCCAGGGCGCGCGCGCGCTGGCCGGTTGGCAGCTCCCTCGGCCGGACTCGTTCGCGACTGTCACCGTCGACAACGCCAACCAGGTCACCCGCCGGCGGCCTGTTTACTCAACGCAGGCGGCCGGGGTCTTCAACAACAGGCGCGCCTATCAAGGGACCGTCACGTTTCTCGGTGAGACAGGTTCCATCGACACGCAGGGCGTCATCGACCGGATCCTCGCGCAGCCCGCCACCGCTCCCTTCATCGCCGCGAAGGTCGCTCAACATTTCGTCAGCGCCGAGCCCGACCAGGGTTTCGTCGACCGCCTCGGCAACACGTTCCGGCGCAGCAGGTACGACATGAAGACGCTGATGCGGGCGGTGTTCACCAGCAGCGAGTTCACGTCGGCGGCGAGCTACAGAGCTCTATTGAAGACGCCGACCGAGCTCATGGTTCATGCGGCCAAGGCGCTGGGTGCGCCGGGCCTGTCGAGGGTCATCGTCGCGGCCGGTTCGGGCATGGGCCAGGTCCTCTTCGATCCGCCCGACGTCAACGGCTGGCCCAACAACGCGGCGTGGATCTCCTCCAACACCGTTGTCGAACGCGTGAACTTCGCAACGGCCGCGCTTGACCACGCACGGGCTTCCTTGCCGCCGGCGTCGGACGCCGTTCACAGGCACCTCGAGGGCACCGTCAGCACACAGACCGCCAACCTCTTCAACCAGGCGACCGACGAGGCCTCGCGCTGGTTCATCGTTCTGGCCTCGCCGGAATTCCAACTCAAGTAGGTGACTGCGCAATGAGCAAAGAGATCGGAATCAACCAGCTCGAGCGTCGCGACTTCCTCAAGGCCGGCCTGGTCTTCGGTGCCGGGGTCACGGGGCTGGCAGCGGGCTACGCGGCGGTGCCCGACGCATTCGCGCGGGCGGTCTATGCCGCCAAGCAGGAGGGCGTGACCAATGACAACGTCCTGGTCATGATCCAGCTGGCCGGCGGCAATGACGGCCTCCGTACAGTCGTGCCGCTGAGCGACTCGGCGTTGCACGATCTTCGCCCGGTGCTCTCGGGTCCGATGGTCTCGCAGGCGCTTCCGCTGAATACCCGCTTCGGCCTGAACCACAACCTGGGCGGCATCAAGAGCCTCTGGGACAAAGGCAAGCTCGCAATCGTGCACGGCGTTGGCTACGACAACCCCACCTTCTCGCATTTCGAGTCGATTCGCATCTGGGAAACCGGAGATCCCACGCGGCGCCAGGTCGATGGCTGGCTCGGCCGAACGCTCGCCAAGGCCTACGACTCGAACGGCCATCCGCTCACCGGCTGCGCGTGTGGAGCGACCGACGTTCCGGGCGCGCTGCGCGACCTCCAGGCCACCATGAGCGTGATCCAGGACCAGAAGAAGTTCGGCTTCACCGGCGGCAGTGAGGTCGAGGCGGCGGTGGGAGCTCTTTACAAGGGCACACCGGGCATCTATGGCGCGCTGTTCGACACCGCCATCGCAACCGCGAGCGAAACGATCACCGCGCTTCGCACGTCGTCGGCAAGCTACCAGCCGATGGCCGACTACTCGGACAAGGTCAAGCTCGTCTACTCGTCCCAAAACCAGCTCGCCGCGGCGCTGCAGCTGGCGGCCGAGCTGATCGTCACCGGCACCGGCGTGAAGCTCCTGCACGTGACGCTGGGCGGTTTCGACACGCATTACACCGAGCTCAACCGCCATGACGACCTGATGGGGTATCTCGACTCGGCGGTCAGCGCCTTCTACCAGGACCTGGCAGCCCACGGCAAGGCGCACAACGTGCTCATCGCGACGTGGTCGGAGTTCGGCCGGCGTCCGATGGAGAATGCCAGCGGCGGGACCGACCACGGGGCGGCCGCTCCACTGCTGCTCATCGGCGACCCTGTAAAGGGCGGGCTCTACGGCAGCGCGCCCAGCCTCACCAGCCTCGACGACACGGGCAACCTCAAGCACTCCGTCGACTTCCGCTCCGTGTACCAGGAGATCCTGAACGGTCATCTCGGCGCCGATTCGGGCGAGATCCTCGGCTCCACGTTTGAACGGGTGCCGTTCCTGCGAGCCCCGGTGGCGGTCTGACGGCGTGCGCGGATTCATGCTCAAGGCAGGCGCGACAGCGCTGACGGTGGTGGCAACGCTCGCCTCTGCGCTGTACGTGAGCTCGCATCTGAAGAACCCCGCGGCGCCACTTCAACCGATCGTGCTCAGCGCGGCGCAGAGCGGTGACGTCACCCTCACCCCCGGGGTCCGGCCGAGCGATGTCGCTCCCATTACTTCGACGTATGCGTCCTGACGGGCCTGTGCAATCGCACCGGTTCGAAGCGATGGGCACCACCTGCTCGGTGTTCGCGGTGGGCGTCGAGCGCGGAGCGCTGATGGAAGGTGAGCTGTGGGTTCGCCGGGTTGGCGCGCGCCTAACGCGCTTTTCGACCGACAGCGAGGTGGCGACGCTCAATGGGGCAGTGGGCCGGTGGGTGGAGGTCAGCCAGGAGATGGAGGACTTGTTGCGCGAGTCGCTGCGAGCCTTTGAAGTGAGCCGCGGGCTCGTCAACATCGCCGTTTTGCCGTCGATGCTGGCCATCGGCTACACGCGCCCGCTATCCGAAGGGCCAACTCCGGCGATGCCGGTTTGCCCGCTGCCGTTGCCGCCGCTCCCTGACGTTCTGACTGTGCAGCGCAAGCGCGCACGGCTGGCGCCCGGTTGCGGAATCGACCTGGGAGGCGTGGCCAAGGGATGGATGGCGGACCGGCTGCGGGAGCAACTCGGACCGACGGCTCTGGCGAATCTTGGCGGCGACCTGAGTGCCGGCGGAGCCGGGCCCGACGGAGACGGCTGGCCGGTCGGAATCGCCGGCATCACCGTCAACCTGCGCGATCAGGGCGCCGCCACGAGCAGCGTCCTGCGCCGGCGATGGGGAGGGCTCCATCACCTGATCGATCCGCGCACGGGACAGCCTGCGTGCACAGGGGTGGACGAGGTCTCCGTGGTCGCCGGTACCGGACTCGAGGCGGAGGTGATCGCCAAAACCGCTCTGCTGTGCGGGCCGGAGGTCGGACGCGCGTTCTGTGCCGCCAACGCCCTCGCGTGGTGGCTGGGTTCAGCCGCCCCGACGGCGGTCGAGTCGGGGGTTGGCGCATGACGGCCGACCAGTTTCTCTGGGTGCTGGCGCGTGTCTCGGGTCTTGGTTCGTACGCCGCCCTGGCGATCGCGCTGATCACTGGAATCGCCCTGCGCACCGCCGTGCTGGATTGGCTGGCGAGCAACCGGGTGCTGCGCTCGCTGCACGAGTACACGACGGTCCTCTGGATACCGCTGGCCGGCATCCACCTCGGGTCGCTGTTGCTGGACTCGACCGCGCGAATCGGCGTGGCGGACCTCGTGGTGCCCTTTCGCGCCGCGTACGGGACCATTGCCATCGGCCTGGGCACGCTGGCGGTCGACCTGCTGCTGGTGGTGACGGTAACCGCGTTGCTCAAGCGCCACATAGGGCCTGACGTGTGGAAGTGGCTGCATCGACTCGCTTATGCGGCCTTCGCGCTGGTCTTCTTCCATGCGGCGCTGGGTGGGACTGACTTCAGCGACCCTGTCGTGTCGGCGATCGGCTGGGCGGCGGCCGCGATCCTCTTGGCGCTGGGGCTGGCGCGGGCTGCGTGGGGTCGCCTGCCGGCTTAGAAAGCGACCTTCCGCCGCAGCTCGACCACGCGCTGCCGGAGCTCGTGCTCCGCCTCCAGCGGCATGTCGATCTCCTGGCGTTCTCGATGCCAGCGCTCCATCGCGAGGTCGAGCTGTGCGGTCTGGAGCGTGGCGACCGCGAAGTATGCGTGGAGGCCGCCCTTCCGGAATGCACGCAACCGCTGAGCCAGCCTCCGCCAGGGGCTGTAGAGGACTGCGACGTCCTCGGGCTGGATCGCGCCTGCGCCTTCGGCGGCTTCCTTTCGAAACTGTTCGGTCAGCGCCTTGCTCTCGATCTGGAGCCCCGACAGCAGGAGCGCGACCACCGCTGCGGTGAAGGGGCCGGTCATGATCAGCGTCCGCACGTGGATTTCGATGATGCCGAGGTCGGAGGTCTCGATCGGAAAAAACGAGAGCCAGGCGTCCCAGGAGAAATGGGCTGCGATGGCGATGAGGAAGCCGCCGGCAATCGCGAAGACCTTCTCCCGGCGGTTCGGCAACTGGCGCGCGATGCCGATGCCGGCTCCGATGAGAGCCGTGTATGTGGCGTGCCCGAAGAAGAGCCCCAGGACCTGACGGGCGTACCACTGGAAGCCCGCGGCGTAGCCGCCCACGCCGGCGGAGCTGTAGATCGCGTACAGGTGGGTCATGTACGAGATGGACTCCATGAAGTTGAAGCCGAGGCCAATCGCCGCTCCGTACACGATCCCGTCCACGACGTCGTCGAACTCGTTGCGCATCACAAGGAACAGGAGGAGGACGGCTGTGCCCTTGGCCAGCTCCTCGAGGAGGCCCGCCGAAAAGGCGATCGATGCGTCGAGGCCCGGCCCTGGCACGAGGATGCGTTCCGCGACCGCGCTCCACAGGCTCTCACCCCAGATCACCATGCTGGTGGCGACGACGGCGCCCCATGCGAAGGCGACCAGCACTATGCGCCACGGCTCTTTCTCGTTGCGATCGAGCCTGCGCACGACGAAGAGGCCGAACGCCGTGGTCGGCAGGCAGGCCGCCGCGCATATCGCGGCCACACCGGGGCCGGCCGCGCCGGTGAACGCGAACAGGTCGATGGTAAGGAGCCAGAGCAAGACGGCGAGCCCGAGGAGGACGACGGCGCGGATCACGTGGCGCCGGCGATCCGCCGGGTCGCGGTCGAAGGTGCGCACGCCGATGTAGGTCCCAAGAGCAACCAGCGCCACCGCGAGCAACCCGTAGAGGGCGGTGCGTCCGGGGATCGTGTCGAGGTAGACGTAGTCGAGGATCGAGCTCACCACCAGCACCACGAGGACGACTACGACCACGGCGATCGTGATTCCGTTGCGTGGTGAGCGGCCGCGCGGTCGAGGGTTGGCGGCGCGGAGTGTAGGGGCTGGGGTGGCGGGGGTGGCGCTCACGATGGCTTTGCCAGGACGAGGCGTCTCGCCAGAACCTCGACCGGGATGCCGTTGTCGAAGCGTTCGACGACGAAGAGATAGCGACCTGGCAGGTTGTGTTTGAGGGGACCGGCCGCGCCGACCGGGATCGTGGTCTGGTTTGCCAGCTGCGCGGGCGTGCCGGGGCCGGCGCGGCCGACGATGGTCCCGAAGGGGTCATACCAGCGGGCGTCGACGATGAGGTTCGGGGGTAGGGAGGACCACTCGACTATGGCGGCGAAGTCCTGCGTGCTGGTGAAGGTGCTGCGGTCGGGGCCGAAGGTCTTGTGGGTCGTTGGGTCGTACTGGTAGATGCCGGTGATCGTCGCTTTGAGGCCGGTCTTCTGGCCGGGAGGCTCGAAGTAGAGGAACTCTCCGAGGCCGATGGCGAGGATGAGGATCGCGACGACGTCGAAGACGAGGAGTGCGCGGTAGAGGGAACGGACCGGGTCATAGGGGGTGGCGCGCACCGCCGAAAGTCTATCCAGCGCGCTTATTGCCGAGGGCACGCGTGGGAGTGGCTGACGCGCAAGGTTGACGCTCTGGGAAGAGGGAGTTGGGGTGTGGTTATGGCTTGGGTTGGTGTGCCCGGAGTAGGGTGGCGCGCTCGCTGAAAATTGTGTGTGAAATAGGGCTGTTAAGGAG